>DATEGV010000467.1:0-5768 GCA_035279925.1 Ktedonobacterales bacterium
TTCAACTCCGGCTCCGACTACTATTTCCAGAATGGCAACTACGGCCACGGCTCCCCCGCCGACAGCCAGCCCTCCGGCGTCGCGGACCAGCAGATCGCGGCGGACCACGCCTACAACATGGCGACTATGCTGCAGATTCCGACCATCGGTTGGGTGGCCAACGGGACGTATCCCTCGCGCTCGGTCGGCGTCCCCGGCCTGGGTGGCGCGCCGATCTCGCCGGGCAGCGACGCGATCTACGGCTACGACCCGACCTATAATCGCCGGAACATGTGCTGGCCGTCGCGCGCGCGCAAAGGCTCGTCCTTCCAGGATCCGCCGAATCTGAACGATCAGACGGTGGCGCAGGACGAGTGGGTCCACCACCTCGTGAACAAGTTCGGCCCAGCCTCCGGCGGCGGTGTCAAGTATTACGCGATGGACAACGAGCCGGAGATCTGGATCGTCGAGGAGCAGGATGTGCGGCCCGCCGAGCTTGGTTACGAGCAGATGCGCGACATGCACCTCGATTACGCGACGGCGATCAAAGATGTGGATCCGACGGCGCTGATTACCGGGCCGGTGACGTGGCACTGGCTGACGCTGCAATACTCGCCACTGGACCGCGGCAACGACAACTATGCCACGCACGCTGACTTCAACGCGCACAACAAGGTTCCTTTCATGGACTGGTGGCTGGCGCAGATCAAGGCGCACGACGACAAGGCCGGCCGCCGCTCGCTGGACGTGCTGGACATCCACCTCTACCCGCAGGGCAACGTCTACTCGGACGACGCCTCGCCGGAGATGGCGGCGCTACGCCTGCGCTCGACCCGCGAGCTGTGGGACCCGACCTACACCGAGGAGTCGTGGATCAAGCAGAAGATGCAGGCGATTCGCCGGCTCAAGGCGATGATCGCGGCGAACTATCCCGGCACGAAGCTCGCCCTCTCAGAGTGGAGCTGGGGCGCGGAAGGCTCGGTGAACGGCGGGATCGCGCTGGCGGAGGTGCTGGGCATCTTCGGGCGCGAGGGCCTCGATCTGGCGGCGTTCTGGGGCTCGCTGAGCTACAACACGCCGGCGCACTTCGCCTTCAAGATGTTTGGCAACTACGACAACAAGGGCGCCTCGTTCATCGGCAACTCGTTCACCGCTGTCTCGACGCACAACGATCTGCTGAGCTGCTACGGCGCGCAGCCGGACGGCAAGACACTGCTGCTGATGTTCATCAACAAGAGTCCGGACAGCGACCTGACGCCGGCGATCCAGCTCAAGCACGCGGGGGCAAACTTCGGCGGCGCGACGCCCAAGGTGGCGCACGTCTGGCGCTACTGGCCGAGCGACTCAGCGGGCATCGTGCAGGGGTCGGACATTGATCTCAGCGGTCAGGACCCCTCAAACGTCACGCTGACGTACACGCTGCCGGCCTACTCGATCACGCTGCTGCGCGTGGAGGCGTAGGACCTCACCCCCCGGTCCCCTCCACTGCGCTCTGGCGCCGCATGCGGGCGCTTGATGCTATACTGGCAGTGACAGCGCGTGACAAATCCAAAGCGAGTAGAAGCATGGCGCACAAAGTCTTCGCTCCCTGGGGTCAACTAGAAACACAGCCGCCCACTCCCCTGACGGCGGAGGACCTCATGCGTCTGGGCGACGCCGCGCGTGGCTGCGAGTTGGTCGAGGGGAGGTTGTTGCGCATGCCGCCGACTGGACTCGAACACAGCGACATCGCGGGCAATGTCTACGTCGCCCTGCGTGGCTATGTCAAAGCCCATGCGCTCGGCGACGTGACGATGCCCGAAACGGGGTTCATCGTCAGCCAGGCGGGGGAACCAGATACCGTACTGGCCCCTGATGTCGCCTTCATCGCGATGGGCCGCCTGCCGACGCCTGGGACGAGCGCACGGCGCGCCTACCAGCGCATCGCTCCCGATCTCGTGGTCGAAGTGGTCTCGCCCGGGCAGTACGGGCCGGAGATGGTGGCGAAGGCGCGGCGCTGGCTCGCGGCGGGAGTCCAGCTCGTCTGGGTTGTCTGGCCCACGACGCACACCGTGGACATCTGGCGGTCGGGCGACGCCGAGTCGGCGCAAACCGCGCGTGAGGGCGAGAGCCTTACGGGTGAATCGGCGCTGCCTGGATTCACCCTCCCTGTCGCGGACATCTTTCGCTAACCGCCCGCGCGTTGGCGGTCGTGGGGTATGAGCTTCGCGCTGGGCCTCCTCACCGCGCAGACGGCGATCAACCGATAGCCGATTGGCTGACCTCCGCTCGCTTCGGTGAGATATGCGAGACGCTACCAGTCCGCCGGTGTCGAGAGGGGTGGCTCGTTCGGGGATTGTGACCGCTCCGTAGCGCCCGACGCCTGGACGGGAACGCTGAGCATGGGATTCGCGCGTCGTGCCCGTACGACCAGGACAACGCCACCGCTCCCAAGTCCCAGGACCAACACCGCTAAGATGATCCAGAGTAGTGGGCTTCCCCCCGACGAACGTGAACCGGCCGAACTTGAACCGGAGGAGAGCGTGCTCGCGATTTGCGTGGCGGCCGGCGCGGGTGTCGCCGTACTTGTGGTCCCTGGCGCCGTCGCGGTCGTGGTGGCCTGGGAAGAGCCAGTGCTCCCGCCACCGCCGCTCCCACCACCGCCAGAGGTCGGTGGGCCACCCGGAATCGCCGGATTGGTGAATGAGAAGGTCGAGCTGGTCGCCTGATAGTAGGAGTCGCCCATATAGTTGATCTTGATTTGGTTGCCCGCTGAGTATGGCTGTTGCTGTGGATCGAGGTGAGCCGTCAGCGTGCCGTTCGAGGCGATATACATGACCGCGGTGGAGCTATACCCTATCTTGATAAAGGCGCCCCCCGTCGGCAGCGGGCTTCCAGGCGCGGACTGGAAGACGACGTACACGTCGCAGCTCTGGTAGGGGCTGTATGTTGTGGGGTTCGTGTAGAGTTGGATACCTCCAATTGCATTGAAGGCGCTCACGGTGACCGCAACGTTGGCAGACGTGGAGGGCGCGTAGTTTCCATAGCCATCAAACGCGCATGTCATGTTGTAGGCGCCAGGCGTCGTCGGCGCCTTCACATTGAGCCAGCCAGCGCCAGGGGTCGTGTCCGGCGTGATATTGGTATCGGTGAAGCTCGTTGGTCCGCTGAATGTAATGTCGAATTTGCTCTGGGTCCAGTCTGGGTTGTAGTTGGTGTTCGGACTATTTACTTCCTGCGCGATCTGCAACATGCTCCCCGCCTGGTAGACAGGTCCGGCTGTGCTGACAAAACACGAGATGCTGGTGACTACCTTATCTATCGTAAACGTCACCGTGCCGGTCGCTACAATCTGACCGCTTACCGTCGCCTGGGCAGTGGCCGTGCGCACGCCGGGTGCGTAATAGCTCCAATCAGGCGGGCCATCCACAAAGGTATAGACACAGGTATTCGTGCCTGATACGGACTGGCTGGTAGATCCCCAGTTCGCGCTGGGGTCACTATCAAAAGAAATGGTGACAAAGGTGGAACCGTTACCGGTACAGGACGATAGCGTCGTTCCATTGAGCGCCGTGAGCGTTGCCTGGAACGAGGGCGCCGTGCTGCCTCCGTAGGAGAACGGACCACTGTTCGTTACCACCACATCCAATTGGTAGTTGCCGGTATGAGACGCGGCGTGGGCCGGCGAGGGCGCGAGCAGCGCTCCTCCGGTCAGCGCCATGAGCGTGAGGAGCAGAGCGTTCCATACTGAACGCGCGGTGAACCGAACCAGGCTGGAACCCTGTCTCTTTGCCATTGCTGTACTCTCTCCGCAATCGTGCTCGGCGCTGAACAAATCGCCGTGGACTCGCTTCACTCGCTGCGCGGACCGACGACTGCGTGGGGACTTACCTCATCCGCCATATGGACTTGCGCGCCTCATGGGTGTAACGCGGTCGCTGGCTACCGGTAACTTGCTGGCGCCCAGTTACCACGTAATGGGGTGCGACGGTATGCGGCTATGCCCTTAGTCATAGTGTGTCCACACATCGAAGTCGCCCTAACCAGGGGCGCATTACGTGTGCGGTTTCCCGACATGAAGCCGCCGCCAGTCCCGCACGATTGCCTGATGAACGGGGAAGGCGAGCAGTGGCAGATCGCCGGGAGGAAGAAGCTCAGCGCGCTCACCTGGCCGCGCTGGGCGAGCAGGAGCTGATCGCCGGAGTGGAGGACAACTACCACAACGACACGCGGACCGCAGTACAAGCTGTAGCCTCACGCCGGGCAGACCAGCCGTTGGACGCGCGCTATCTCACGCTCATCGAGCGTCGTCGCGCAGTGGGGGCAATAGCGATAGGCGGGATCACGCATGTGGTCGCTCCTCCGGCCCTCTCTTCTGTGTGTTTTCCGGTCACGGGGATTACACAAATGGCGACACTTGGCTCACGAAGCGCGGAGCCTGCACAGCAAGCGCGCTCAGGACGCCGGATACGCTCATCGGTGGTGACTGCAAACCTTGCGCTTGCTCATGGATAATCGCCACTACCGCTCCCGTATCGCG
This sequence comes from Ktedonobacterales bacterium, assembly GCA_035279925.1. GTDB lineage: Bacteria > Chloroflexota > Ktedonobacteria > Ktedonobacterales > JADMIN01 > DATEGV01. The sequence goes on from DATEGV010000467.1 coordinate 4,499, forward strand.
CCTCGCGAGACGAAGTAGGAATATGTCAGGCGATTCGGCGACAATGCCGTGTGGAGATAGGGATTCGGCGGGAAAGTCGCGAAGGTTGTTCGTGAGAATTACACGCGCCGCGGCCTCGACCGCAGTCGCCAATACATGCCGATCTTTCGGTGAATTTGTCATAGCGTCAATCAAATGGCGATGAGACGTGATCATGGCGTCTGGAAACGCGCGCTTCATTGCCTCAATGCGCCGACGAGCCTGGGCATCCGATTTGTTCAAATCGTTGATCAGCGTTCGATACACCTCGTCGAGGATGTCCTCAGTCCAGCGCAATTGATACAGACCGGCGGCGAAGGCGCGCAGCAGAATGTCGCAGAGGGACGCCGGCACGAGCACGTTCGCGTCGGCAACGACGACTTCAGACACTGCCCGTCCTCACATCCACGTTACAGATCGTACAGGCCCATCTCCTGATTGATCTTCGTGAGCTCGTCAAGCGCCTGTTTGCGCTCGGCATCACGCACGGCTTTGTAGCGCAAAACATCGTCGAGACGGAGACGGCGGTGCGCGCCGGTCCTCGTGAATGGTATCGCGCCGCATTCCGCTAGCCTGACCAGATACGGGCGAGAGACATTTAGAACGTCCGCCGCTTCTTGGGTCGTCAGCTTAACATCTACCGGCACAACCGCAACCGCGCTATGTCGAGCAAGCAGATGCGCCGCCTGATCGAGAATGCGCGTGAGCGTCTCGGGAAGTATGACACCATCTCCGATTGCGTCAGCGAACTTGATCCCCACGTTCCCGTTTCGAGCAGCGAGCATCTCCTCGATCTGACGAAGCGCCTGCTCGTCTTGCGGCTCCGCCGCGATCGCCTCGCGGCGGTCAATTGTGGACATACCTTCCCTCCCGGCCAGTGAGTGACGAGCGAAGTATATCACCAATTCGAAATAAACGAACCTTTCATGTGTGCAACTGATCCGGCAGCCTGAGCAGATTATTCCTTGCTCAGCGCCTGCTCCAGATCGGCGATGATGTCCTCCACATCTTCGAGGCCCACGGAGAGCCGGATGAGGCTGGGTGAGATGCCGGCGGTCGCCCGCTCCGCATCGCTCTGATGCGTGTGGATCATGGACGCCGGATGCGTAATCAGCGATTCCACGCCGCCCAGGCTCACCGCCAGCAGGCACACCTCCGTCTTGCGGATCACGTTGTAGGCCGCGTCATACCCGCCCATCATCTCGAACGAGAGCATGCCGCCGAAGCCGCCAGGCATCTGCCGCCGCGCCAG
>DATEGV010000468.1:0-4142 GCA_035279925.1 Ktedonobacterales bacterium
AAGCGCGCGGCGAGCGTGTAGCGCGGACCGTCCTCGGCCAATCGCGAATCCAGCAGGTCCAGACTGGTTGGGATGAGCGTCGCGCCCAGGATACGCCCGGCAGCCGCGCAGAGCGGCTCCAGACTCTCCGAACGAGCCACTAGCGTGCTCGATACCGAGGCGAGCGGATAGACACGCAGCGAGACGGTCGTTACGACGCCGAGTGTGCCGAGCGCGCCAACATAGAGCTTCGGCAAATCGTACCCCGCGACATTCTTGACGACTTTGCCTCCGCCACGGGCGACGGTCCCATCCGCCAAAACCACCTGAACGCCGAGGAGCTGATCGCGCACTCCGCCATAACGCAGGCGACGCGCTCCAGAGGCGTTCGTGGAGACGACGCCACCCATCGTGGCCTGCTCTGGCAGCGTGGGATCGAGCGCGAACCATTGATCGGCTGGAGCCAGCGCCGCCTGTAATGCGACGAGCGGCAAGCCCGCCTCGACCGTGATCGTCTGGTCATGCGCGGTATAGTCCATGACGCGGGTGAGCGCGCGGGTGGAGAGCAGAATATCACCGCCGGACGGCGGAAAGCCCAGATCGAGCTGCGTCCCGCCGCCACGGGTCAGTACCTTCAGCCCTTCGGCGTCCGCGAAGCTGAGCAGCGCCGCGACCTCCGCCGGGTCGCGCGGCTCGACCAGCGCCACCGGCCGCACGCCCGCCACGATGTCTCCTGCCTCCACCGGGCGCGCGCACTCGCCGAACCGGCTGCGCAGCTCGCTCAGCAGAGTAGACGCGATGACGGGCTTCATGCTCCGCGCTCCCCTCAAAAACGCTCGCCAAGCCCCGCAACCTCGACAGGATGTGGCTGGTAACGCCCTGGTGTCTCGCCGCAGAGGCGCGGTGTGGGATACACCTTCCCGGGATTGCAGAGGTGGTCAGGATTGAAGGCGCAGCGGACGAGTTGTTGCGTGGCGAGATCCGCCGCGCTAAACATCTCCGCCATATGCTCTTTCTTGTCGGTTCCCACCCCATGTTCGCCGGTGATGCTGCCGCCGTGCTGTACGCAGAGACGGATAATGTCGCCGGCAAGCTCCTCGGCGCGTCGCTCGGCTCCATCATCGCGCTCGTCAAAGAGGACCAGCGGGTGGAGGTTGCCGTCGCCGGCGTGAAAGACGTTCGCCACGCGCAGCCCACCGCGCGCGGCTAGCTCCTCGATCTCGCGCAGTACCACAGGCAGCGCGGTGCGTGGAATCACGCCGTCCTGCACGATGTAGTTCGGACTGATGCGACCGACCGCCGCGAATGCGGCCTTGCGCCCGCGCCACATCAGCGCTCGCTCCTCGTCGCTCTCCGCCACGCGCAGCTCGAACGCTCCGGCCTCGGTGCAGATCGCGCGCACCGCGGCGAGTTGACGATCAACCTCCGGACGCGGCCCGTCCAGTTCCACGATGAGCACCGCGCCGGCGCCGGTCGGATAACCCGCGTGAACCGCCGCCTCAGCCGCTTCAATCGCCAGCTTGTCCATCATTTCAATGGCGGCTGGCAGGACACCGGCGGCGATGATGCGAGATACGCCCTCGCCGGCATGGTCGGTATGCTCGAACGCGGCCAGTAGCGTCTGCACAGCCTCCGGCTTCCGAGTGAGCCGTAGCGTAATCTCGGTGACGACGCCAAGCGTACCCTCCGAGCCCACAACGACGCCGGTCAGGTCGTAGCCCGGAGTGTCCAGCGTCGGCCCACCAATCTCAACAAGCTCGCCGTCGGGCAAGACGATCTTCAGCCCCATGACGTGATTGACGGTGAATCCGTATTTCAAGCAGTGGGCGCCGCCGGAGTTCTCGGCCACGTTTCCGCCGATGGAACAGACCTGCTGGCTTGACGGATCGGGGGCGTAGTAGTAACCGGCTGGCGCGACACGCTGCGTCACCCAGAGGTTGATAACACCCGGCTGGACGACGACGCGCTGGTTTACGAGGTCCACTGAGAGGATGTCGCGCATCCGTGACAATCCGATGACTACGCATCCCTCCACAGGCAGCGCCCCGCCGGAGAGCCCGGTGCCGGAGCCGCGCGGCACAAAGGGAATGCCCTCGCGATAGCACACCCGCACGATGGCTTGGGTCTGGGTCGTTGTCGTCGGCAGGACCACCAATGCGGGACTTACGCGGTAGCTCGCCAATCCGTCCGACTCATAGGTGCGCAACTGCTCAGGCTCCGCGACTACGCCTTGATCGCCGACGATGCCTCGCAATTCGGAGACAATCCGCTGGTTCAGCATCGCGCCGTCTCCATTCCGCTGGCTCGCCGCCGCGTGTACTCCGCAGGTCAACTCCCGAATCCCACTATAGCAGGTTTGCGCGCCTCGCGCCGTGGAAGAATCTCTGGCCAAGCGCCGGCTGGCATACGACTTGCACGGCGCTAACTTCAGGAAGCTTGACGGCCGCATGCTCAAAAATGACTCTCCGTGTGGGCAACCGAACACCATGCAGCCGGACGCTGTCTCCCTCCGCGACAACAGGTAAGGACGCGCTGATGCCAGTCACCACACAGCAATTCGAGCAGATCGCGACGACCGTGACTGAACGGGCGTCCTCGGTCTTGCGCGCCTCCGTCTGGGTGGTAGATGAGCGCGGCGCGATGTTGCGGCGCGCGCGCAATCACGCGGCTCCGACGGCCATCTAGATCTCCCCGTGCCCGACAACCTGCTTCGCGTTCCCCTGCGTGTTGGGCATGAGATCGGCGAGGTGATCGTCGCGGAGAGCGCGGACGCATTGACAATGAGCCGGACATCATGCGCGAAGGCGAGCTCCTCGGCATGAATCTCTCGACGCCGCGCGCCGTCATTCTGATAGACGCCTCTGACTACATTCTGGCCTCCGACGGCGACTCTGAGACTGGACGCTTCGACGCGCAGATTCCCGGCCGAGCCCAGTGCGTCATTGCCAGCATCGTCGGCTTCTTCGCCCTGCCAAGCGACACCATCTGCGCCTATATTGGCGACGGTGAAATCGCGGTGCTCAAGGCGGCTGGCACGCATGATCTGGTGGCATGGACCGATAACATCGAGGTCAGCGACCATCCCGCCGCGTCGTGGGCTAATCTTGCCGCGCTCAAACGCGCCGCCGCGGCTCTCCTCACTCGTCTGCGCCATGACACCGGGACTCCGGTGACCATCGGCATCGGTCGCTACCATCCGGGCGTCTATGGCCTGGCGAACTCCTATCGCGACGCCCGCATGGCAACCACGCTTGGTCGCCGCTTCCAAGGGCAGAACCGTGTGCATTGCCTGGATGGACTGGGTGTCGCGGCGTTCATCGGCGTCTCCGACGAACGGACCAAGGTTGATCTCGCGACGCACCTGCTCAGCCCGCTCGACAAGGAGCCTGAGCTGATCGAAAGTCTGCGCGCCTTCTTCAAGGCCAACTGCTGCCCCTCGTCCACGGCGGGCGCGCTCTGCATCCACCGCAACACACTCAGTTACCGTCTCGAAAAGATAGCGATGCTCACCGGCCTCGATCCCCGCCACTTCGACGACGCCGTGCAGATTCGGCTGGCGCTCCTGGTACGCGCGCTTCACGCGAAGCCAGATTGATTGTGCGAACGCACAATCGCCGGGCATGCGGCAATTGCCCAACATTGGGCATCTGCCCGATGAACCCTACCTCCGCTCAGGGTACTCTCTCTACTGTGGGTTAATCCGCCGCCGATCCTATCCGAATCCATGAGGGATTGAATGATCTCGGTGCGCGGATCGCAAGGAGGCGAGCGCATGACATTGGGCGATGCGCTGGCGCTGGCCGCCACAACCGCGCAACCTCCTGCAGAACCGTTGCTGGTCTACCAGACTTCACTGGAGCGCGCCCTGCGCGAGCGAAGCGATACGCTCGCCGCCGCCTTCACCTATCTAGCGGACCACGGTTCACCGCTCGCCCGCGCCGCGACAACTCTCGTCCAGGGCCCTCGCCCGGGGGACAAAGTCCTCGTGGCGGGCAACGGCGGCAGCGCGGCCACGGCCTCACACATCGCGTGCGACCTGGCGAAGGGTACCCGTACCGATGGCGTGGCGCCGTTCCGGGTCGTTGCGCTGACGGACAATGTGCCGCTGATGACGGCGTGGGGTAATGACACGGCCTATGAGCGCATCTTCGCGGAGCAGCTCT
>DATEGV010000469.1:0-4613 GCA_035279925.1 Ktedonobacterales bacterium
GCACGCCGGTCCGCTCATCGTTTACGATGGGGCGCAGATCAGGCGGTATCCTGGAGGAGACATCGAGGAAAACGACGGGTTAGATGTCTGTGTCGCGCGTGAGGCCGCCGAGACGATTCACCGGCGCCATCTGCGCGCCATCGTCCAATTCAGCGACGGGGCGGGAGAGCGGCTGCGCGTGGGGCCTCCTGGCGCCGATATCCACCACGACGCGGAGTATCTCGCGAGGTTTGTCCCGCAGACGGCGGTGGTTCCGGTTGATGAGCTCGTGCCGGACGGGTCGAGACCACTGCGTGTGCTCGTCTTTGGCCCGCTCGGCGCCTTGGAACGCGCGTCCGCTGACCTGTCCGGGTCGCGCTGCGCGACGCAAGTTCTCCCACGGGGCAACTACGGAGCGGCAGAGTTGACGGTGTTCTCGCCGACCGCGTCCAAGGGGAACGCGCTGCTCCGGCTGGCAAGACGCCTGGATATTCCGCGCGAGCGGACATTCGCCATCGGGGATGGCCTCAACGACATCTCGATGCTGCGGCTCGCGGGGCTGGGGGTGGCGATGGGCAACGCCAACGCGACGGTCCGAGCGGCGGCGCGGGCGGTGGCGGGGGACGCGGATCACGATGGCGCGGCGCTCGCGATTGAGCGATATTGTCTGCAGTAACCGGTCGGTCTGGTCGCGAGAACACAATATTGCGTGTCCATTAGATGTTCGCCGTCATATGTGGTCGCCGCCGCGCGTCCCAAGAAGTGAGCAGATCATCAACACGTGTGAGTGTACACGCCAATAGTTTCGCCGCATACCGTTGATGTCGGGTATATCTGAGAGTAGAATAGAGGATAGGGCGCGGGCGGTATGGACGACGGCAACGCTAGGGTGATGAGGTAGTGGATGGGCTGCGCCGCGAGGCAAGGTGGTGGGTATGAATCGTCCTTTCGCGCGACCGCAAGCGCCCACGCGATTCCGCCGCATTCGGCGTGGCCCGCGCCGGCAGAACCGCAAGGCGCTCTATACGGCCTTCTGGAGTCTGGCGCTCCTCGCGCTGGCGCTCGTCAATGTGCTCTCGACAAATAATGCCAGCGCCGCCCCCGACGCGGCTGTGCCCGCTGACGCCTCGTGCGCTGTCCTCTCACGGGTGGACGCCAGCGCGACCAACGGCGCGGCCTGGGGCAAGACGATCCTCGCCGGCCATAATGTACCTGGCGGCTGGTTCGGTGTGGATGTCTGCGCCAACGGCACGAACACCGCCGCGCCAAACGGCTCCAATGTGAGCTGTGATCGGATACCCTCCAATTGGGCAAGCGCAGGCTGCGCGCCTGGTGGCGCGACCAGTGATGGTTACGGCCTCACCTACCAATGTGTCGAGCTGGTCATTCGTTTCTCCTCCTGGGCGTACGGCGACAGCGCCGGCGATTGGGGAAAGCTTGGCTGGGGCAACGCGCCCGACCTCTGGGCGTCAGGCGACCATCCCAGCGATTTCGTCATGTACCCCAACGGCTCGGCTTCGCCCCCCGTTGCGGGTGATATCCTCGTGTGGGGGGCCGTGGACGCTAAGGGACAACCCTTGCCGGCCGGGCCTGACGGGGAACACGGCGGACATATCGCTGTCGTCGCGGCGGTACATGGCCGTGTCGTCGTGACGGCGGAGCAGAACGTCAAGTGGGGAAGCCAGGACCATCCAAGCGACACTCTCGCGCTCACCCAGGTGGGCAACCGATGGGTGTTGAGCGGCTCGATGGCGCACGAGACGGCGCTGCCGACGTACCGATGGCGCGGCACGATGGGTACCTCGCGCGCAACCTATGGCTGGCTTCACTCCACGAAGAATACAGGCAGTTTTCCTAGCGCAAGCGCCGGGAAGACAGCCACAACTGTTCACCATACGACCGGCACGACGCCAGCGCAGACCCCCGCCCATACAACGCCTCAGCAGCCTTCGGGCGGACTACCGTCGCTGAGCCAGGGCGTGTACGTCGTCAACGGCGCGCTGGCCGACCTCGTATGGTCCACCGGCGACCCATTCGTGAGTGGCGCGTCGTCGGCGGCTCCGACCGCGCGGCTACGTAGTCTCGCGGCTCCTCCGGGAGTGACGCTCGCCAGTGGGCAGCGCCCTGCTGTCGTGACGGAGAGCGACGGCCGCCGATTCGTGTATGTTGTCGGCTCCGATGGGCGTCTGTATGAAGCAATTACCTCCCCAATCGTGCTCGGTGTGCAGTGGCAAGACCTCGGCGCGCCCGCCAACGTCACCTTCGGCGGCTCAGCCTCGGCAACACTCTTCACCGGCGGCGTCGCGGTGGCGGCCCTGGGTAATGATGATAACCTCTGGTGGCGCGCGGGCCCGGTGGGGAATCCCGGCGGCTGGCTGAAGATAGACAGCCCCGCGAGCGTGAACCTCTCCGGCGCGTTCGCGCTGCTGGCCGCGCCCGGGCTGGGAACGCCTACCATACTGGCGCTCAGCAAAGACGGCGCCCTCTACCAACGGGTGTGGCAGCCGGCGCTACTGGACCAAACGGGCGGTCAGCAGGCTCCGGCGGCGTGGAGCGACTGGGTTACGCCTCATGCCGCGCCCGCGGGCATCCATCTCGTCGGTCCCCTCTTGGCAACCTATGAGGCGACGGCGGATCGGGCATCGGTCGCGCCGTGGCTGGGTACGCCGCTAGACCTCTTTGCCGCCGACGACGCGGGTCGCATCTGGGGATTGCGCGGCGTGTCGGGGCCAACGGCCTGGACGCAAATCGCGCTCGCGGCGCCGGCGCATCTACAATCACTGATCGCCGTCACGGTGACGCAAGCCACTCCTGCCCCCGGTGAGGCTGTCTCCTCGCGGTTGGCGCTGCGGCTCTACGCGAACGATGCCGCTGGTCTCGCAGTCGGGGCGCTCACCCTGCCCACGCATGGGAGCGCTACATTTGGCGCGGCGACGTGGACGGCGTTGTCTGCGCCCGGCGCGAAGCAGGCCAACTATGCGGGAGCGAGCGCGCTGGCGCTTGGACCGGGGAGCAGCGCGCTGACATTTGCGACCGGCGCCTCGGTCATCGCGGGCGTGAGTAGCGATGGCGCACTGGCGCTTGCACCCACCGCGCCGGCTGACGCGGCGGCGACCTCTGGAGGAAACCGCTGGCTGACACTGGGGACGCAACCGACCTCCGCGACCTTCAATGACTCGTTCGCGTCGGCTAGTGTGAGTGCGCAATGGTCTCCCGTTGGCTCAGCGCTCTCGTCGCGTGCGAGTACCAACGGCGCGCAGCTCGCGACAGGGTCGAGCGGCGCCGGCGCGCTCGTCCAATCGGCGCTCCCAGGCGACGCCGCCGCCACGGTGCGAGTCACGCTGCCGGCGGATATGGCGAATGGACAGCAGGCGGGCCTCACGCTGTATCTCGACGCCGGCGACTGGATCACGTTGAGCGTTGACGCGCGTGGACACGCGGCGTTCTGCGTTGAGGTCGCGGGGCAAGCTGTTCCCTGCGTAACCCAGCAAATCACGCTCGCCGCAACCTCGCGTATCATCTGGGCGCAGATCGCGCGTTCGGGCGACACGTACACCGCGCTGGTCAGCCCAGACCAGGGCCAGTGGTCGGTTGTCGGACACTGGACGGCGCAGGGCGCGGATGGCGCGAAGGGATCAGCGCAGGCGACACCTACCGCGACGCCCGCCACGACGCCCGCTCCGGCTGGGCTGCCATCGCCTACACCGACGTCCGCACGATCCACGCGGCCCGCGACACTGTATTCGGTCGCGTCGTTGGGATTCACGGAATGGGGCATTTACGCGCAAGGGAGCGCGTCATCGGCGCCCGCCACCTTTGCGGACTTCACCATCGCACCGTTGCCGATGAACTCAGGAGCGCAGTGAGATGACGGCGCGTACTCCCAGCGAGCTAACGGACAATCCGGACGAGCTGTTCGATCTGGTGGATCTTGACGACCGCGTGATCGGCGTCGTGCGGCGGGGTGACGCGCACCGCAACCCGGCGCTGATCCACCGCAGCGTGCAGGCGCTCATTTTTTCCACCGACGGGCGCCTGCTCCTGCAAAAGCGTTCGGCGCGTAAAGACCTGTTTCCCGGCTACTACTGCGCCTCCGCATCGGGACACGTGGACGCGGGCGAAGACTATGCGACGACGGCGACGCGCGAGATCCGTGAGGAGCTAGGCGTCGAGCTGCGCGTGGTCCCATTCGCGAAAACGCTCGTTCGGTCCGCGTGCGAGACCGAAATCACGGCGATGTTTGTGGGCGAATGCGACGGCCCGTTTACTTTCCACCTTGGTGAGACGGACGGCGGCGAGTTCATGTCGCTGGGCGCGATACGGCAGCGACGTGACGCGGGAACGCTGCCAATGACTCCGGCGTTGCTCGCGGCGCTGGATGAGCTTGAACGGCGCGGGGCGGCCAGCGCGCTGCCACGTCTGCTGGCTGGGCTTTGACCATCCCCGCCGCGCAGGGTATAGTGTATGTGAGCCGTACATACGTCGAGCCGTCAACGAGGCCCGTAATGAGACCGGCGACTCGCATTGAGGAGTACCCGCATGGCCGAAAACATAGGCAACATCGCGATAGATGGCGAGACGCCGATAAACATCGAGGATATCTATAGCGCCCTGCGCGATTGTTATGACCCTGA
>DATEGV010000470.1:0-3157 GCA_035279925.1 Ktedonobacterales bacterium
CCACTGGGCATCGAGTTCATTGCCTATCGGCGGACGCAACCACGACTTGTGGAGAAGCGCGCCCTCGTGGGGCTATGGCTGGGAGCGCCGGTCGTCGCGATGGGCCTGTACGCGCTCTACAGTCACGCCGAGACCGGGTACTGGCTGGCGTACTCGACCTCCTCACTGCGGGCCTGGGGCCACCGCTTCACGCCACCATTGTATCCACTGATCAAGTTTTTACTCTCACCGCGACTGGGTGGCGCGTTCACCTATGACTTCAGCGCGTTCAACTTTGGCGTCGCGGTCATTTTCTGTGCGCTGGTTGTCGTCGCCTTCAAGCGACTGCCACCCTCGTATGGGGTTTGGCTCCTCCTCTCGCTGCTTTTTCCACTTTCTACCAATGGCAGTCATTTCTTCAGCCTGGCGCGCTATCTCTGTACCGCGTTTCCCGCCTTCATGGCGCTGGCCGCGTGGAGTCTCGGTCTGCGCTGGACGCCGGATGGCGTGAGGCAGGACGACGTCTCGGCCGCGCGCCTCGACCTGCGTGACCGCGCGGTGCTGCTACCGGCGTTGCTGTTTCTGGCCCTCTTTATCCTCATGTTCGAGAGCGGCGTCTATGCCGCGATCTGAACGTGGAGTGCGCGCGTGACCGAATTCAGCCTGCCACGCGGTCGCGGGCGCCCGGCATGGTGACGGCGGGCAACTCGCGCGTGAGGCGCGGATTCGTTTGGCGTGGCGTGGGTGGCGTCTCCACGGAAGGAGCGCGCGGGAGCCGGATCGTAAAGCAACTCCCCTGGCCGAGCGTGCTCTCGGCGGCGACCGATCCACCCATCGCCTCCGTCAACTCCTTGACCAGTGTGAGGCCCAGGCCGCTGCCGCTATCGGGATTGGCGCGCGTCGCGTCGGACCGATAGAAACGCTCGAAGATGCGCGGCAGATCGTCGGCGGCGATCCCCTCACCGGTATCCTTCACCTGAATCACGAGGCTCTGCTCATCGGCGTCCACGCGCACGGCGACGATTCCGCCGGGCGGCGTATGCCGGATGCCGTTGTGCAGCAGATTCTGTAGCACCTGCTCCAGCCGCCGCCCGTCGGCCATCGCCCGTGGGGCATGCGGGCAGACCTCCGCGACCACCTGTACGCGACCGCGCTGCCAGCCCAGCGGCGCGAACGTGTTCACGACGCGCGTCGCGATCATAGCGACATCCTGCGGCTCGCAGCGCATATCGAGCCGGCCCACCTCCGCGCGGGCCAGCGTGAAGAGATCGTTGATGAGCGTTTGCAGGTGGATGGTCTGCCGCTCCATCACGGCGAGGTCGCGGCGCATGACCTCCGGCTCGATGGCGTCCCAATGCTCGCGCGACGATTCGAGATAGCTCCTCAGCGTGGCGATCGGCGTGCGCAATTCGTGGGAGACGCTGGCGATCAACTCGCGCCGCGCCTCCAGCAGACGCGACACGTTATCGCGCTCGTCCTGTAGCTCGTGGACGGTCCGATCCAGATCTGCGGCCATCGCGTTGAAGTTTGCCTGAAGCTGCGCCACTTCGTCTTCGCCAGAGACGGGCACTCGCGTGATGTAGTCGCCGGCGCGGACCCGATCCGTGGCCTCTGTGAGCGCGCGCAAGCGGCGGGTGATGCGCCGCGCGAAGAGGAACGAGAAGAGGGCGGACGGCGGCAATACGAAGAGCAGCACGATCACCGTCATGATCAGCATGACGACGAGGATCGGCAGTATGGTAAATGGGACTGTACCGGTCAGCACAGCGTCGGTTCCGGTGATCGCGAGCGCCATGAACGCGGCGCCGAAGGCCACGACGAGCAGGTGCGCGTGCGTGAGGGACCAGAGCAGGTGCGTCCGGCGCAGCCGATTCCAGAAGATGAGGATGCGCACGCCGATACGGCTGACCACATACCCACCGATACACCCGCATACGATAACGGAATAGTAGACTACACTCTTGGCCACGTAGGGTGGTGGCTCGAGGCGTGTCCGCGCTGCCGGCGGGAACACGACGAACGCGATGCCCATGAAGATCGCCACTGGAATGACGGCGAGCGCCGCGCCGGAGAAGATGTCCAGGATCAGCCGGCGCCACCAGGATACGCGCGCCGGTCGCATGCGAAACGCGCACCAGAGCAGGCATCCAGGCCCGATGACCGCGATGAGATCTATAAGCCCGCGCGCGACATAGATGCGCGGCTGCGAGTGGACCAGGAGCACGATCAGCAGCGAGAGCGCCGCCTGAATGGCCAGCGTCTCCGCGAGGGCGCGCCACCAATCCAGTTTGAGCCACCACGAGCGCCAACGTTCGGTCATAGGTCGTCCCTACTTCTCTGGCCGCAGACGATATCCGATACCCCAGACCGTCTCGATCTCCTCGCCGACCGCGCCAAGCTTCTTGCGCAGCCGCAACACCACGTTGTCCACGCTGCGGTCGCCGCCGATATAGCTCTCCTGCCAGACGGTGTCGAGCAGGTACGCGCGGCTGAAGGCGCGGCCCGGACTGCGCAGCAGCAACTGCAACAACGCGAACTCCGTGGGACTCAGCTCGATTGGCGCATCATCCAGCATGGCCGCATGCGCGCGCGGGTCCAGCATGAGCGCGCCCCGGCGCAGCGGCTCGCCCGCGTCGTCCCGGTCAGCCGTTAGCGTCTGGCGGATGAGATCAGCTCGTCGCAACAGCGCGCGTACCCGCGCCACCAGCTCGCGCATGCTGAATGGCTTGGTGAGGTAATCGTCGGCGCCAAGCTCCAGTCCCACAACGCGGTCGGTCTCCTCGCTGCGGGCGGTCAGCATCAGCACGGGCGTGGGAGCCGACTGGCGCACGCGGCGCAGCACCTCCAGCCCGTCCATCCGTGGCAGCATCCAATCCAGGATGATGAGATCGGGCGCTTCACGGGCGTGCAGGTCGAGCGCGGCTATGCCATCTATCGCGTGGACGACGCGGTAGCCGAGCGTTTGCAGTTCACGCGCGATCACGTCCGCCAGTTCGCGCGCGTCTTCCACGAGCAGGATCGTCGCCATCGTCGGAGGCCTCCGCGCCTATTATATGCTCTCGGGGGCCAAGACTCCGGCGGACGCCGGACCATTCGCGGAGAATGAGCGGCGTCTGCGACAATCTTGCGACAGACGGACCGATTGTGAGCCTCAGTCGGCGCTGACGCTTTCGTAGTG
>DATEGV010000471.1:0-3749 GCA_035279925.1 Ktedonobacterales bacterium
CATTCGCGTCTTTTTGTGGGTCTGCCTGGGGCGCGCTGGTTGCCGCCGGCGCGTTTCAGGCGCTCTTTTCTTTCCGTGGCGATCCGTGGATCGCCACCTCACTTCCTCCTCCTCTGATCGGCCTCATGTGCCGAGAAGCCTAGTCGCCAGGCTCTCCATTCCCCGCCGGTGACCAATGTGCCTCGTCGCTCGACATGCGCGGGAACCTTCTGAGGGTGTCCTCTGCGCATAGAATAGCAAGGACCGCGAGATTTGTCAAGAGTGAACAGATAGCACGGGATACAAATGAGTAAGTTAGAACTTACTGTGCTGTTGAAATTGTCAATCGTTCAGTCACATAAGACGCATGCCATAAGCGCGCACCAGGCCAGCGCAGCGAAGGCAGTGAGTTTTGGCGGCGAATTGCACTGGGCGCTGCTTCGCGCGGAGCAGGTGGAGGCGATGGGGCAGATCGCAACCAGACATCAACCGACGCGCAATCGTGTTGTGACTAACTGTATCATACACTAGATGTATCCGCACATGAGCCGCCGCGTACCCCGTGTAACTCGCGTGCGTTGCCACCTCCAGTTTTCCACGAAACATTTATGAATCTCAATGGTACTCACCCATACGATAGAAGTTAACTATAGACATCCCATCCGCGGGTCGAAACGCGCGAGATTGCGTATCGGGTGGCGTAGTACCTGCATAGCGTTGCTTGACGTGGTCGTGGGCAAGCGCGATAATGCAGACCTTGCGCGATGCGTCGGGGAACCGTATCATATGGTCAGTTGTAACCGCCTAGCACGAAAGTACTAGCCTGACTGTTTGACCCGGCGAGGCGACGCAGGCCCTGATCTACGGCCATGTGGGGTGGATAGCGTGTGTTGGGGTAGTGGCCTATCGCGGCGGTCGTCGCGCGTGAGGAGGACGGTGAGCCGGCTCGATTACCGATTCTAGAACCTCTGTTCGGAATGGACTGCTGGATGTTGTGAAGGGACACTTCCCGCTGACGACGCAGTGGAGTTCATCGAACAGAGTGTTGAGACCACCAACGGTAGTCAAACGCTCACCAAGCCCGTGCGCCAAACGACAGAGAGGCGAGGTTTCAGGTGGGGTCAGTAGAGCATGGAGAGCGGCAGCTAGAATTCAGATCCTTTGGTGAGGCGCTACGTTACTATCGCGAACACATCGCGGACAGGGCGCGGCGTTATCTGCCTGGGCGAGTGGCTGGCTTGCAACTCAACGCGAAGGATGTCGTCGCCGGCATGAAAGACGCCGGCTACTTTATCAGTCAGGCGGCGTACTCAGATATCGAGCAGGGGCAATACCTTCCGAAGGATCCGGGCCGCTTTCTGGATGCCGTCATCCCAAGCCTGGGGTTGGAGCCGAACAGCCCGGAATACCTCAATCTGATGGATCATCTGCTCTTCGACATGATGGAGCAGAAGGTGGGCCTGGCCGCGGCGACACAGTACCGGAAGGACATCCGCGCGTTTCGCCAGTGGTCGTGAACGCGGGGTCACCTTCGCGCCAGGCGGCTATCTCGTCTCGCTCGACCTTTCGCACTGGACTAGCTGTCGCTGTGGCGCCACTGCGGCGATGATTATCCGCATCGCGGGTTTACTTTGCCCGTTGACTTTGCACGACTCGTCAGGTACGATTTGCGCCAATGAACGTCGGCGCGTAGTTGGCGGCGAGGAGTGCTATGACCCCACAGGAATTCGGCGACCACCTGCGGCGGTATCTCGACAGCTATTCTCGCGCTAAGCTTGCCAAGAAGATGTTCCAGGACGGCCGATTCGCGCCACAGGGCATTGGCAGCGCCGGTGATCTCGAACGCCTCATCGTCTCCACTGAGGGCGGGGGAGACTGGCAGTATAGTCGGCGCGAATTCACCGCTTTCCTGGAGATCCTCGTCGCCTGCGGACCAGCCCGCTCGACGACGGAGCAGCTCATCCTCAAATTGGCTGGGGGTGAGTATTCCCAGACGCTTTAGCCCTGACACGCGCGTTCGTGACGGCGGCATCTCCCATGTGTCGCCAGGCAGCCGATGCAGCGAGGGAGTGGCCCGATGCAAGCAGCAGACCACATCGGAGAGAACGATTCGATCGTGAACCAGGTTCTCATCGTCTCTGAGATCTTGCGGATTCTTGCGATATCGGGGCCGGGCGCCAAAGCAGATAGCCGCCTGGACGCGCTGACCCGCGAGGCCGCCGACCTGCGCGCCCTGGTGGACTCCGGAGCCGCGACAGAGCATCTGCGCGAACAAGGTCTGGGTGGCGTTACGTTGGCGGAGGCGTCCGTGCGCATCCAGACACAGGAGGCGCTGCGTTCCGGCGCGAAACGCTCCTGGTGGTCCGGCGTGGCGTCGCTTCTCGCCCGGTTCTCCCCACGTCGCCCACGCGCGCGCGCAGTGAGTGACCCCGACGAGAATACTCTCCTGCGCGCGAGAAGCAGCAGCCTGCTGGCCACATTGGAGGGTCTGCGCCAAGACCTCTCATTGGAGGGACTGCGCCAAGACCTCGCGCCGTCCTATCCTCCCGCGCCTGAGGTTCAACCCACGCCGCAGGTCGCCGGGGTGAGCTCGCCACGACATCCCCAGCCCTAGCCACACGCCGGGATGGATTCACAACTCGCTGGTGACGAGGCGCGGTAGCCTCTATCCTTTGCCCAGCAGACGCCCGACCAGCGAGCGGGAGTGGCCGACGCTCAGGCGCGCGAGATCGAGCCGGTCGAAGTGGATGGCGCTCAACTCCGCGGGGATCGCGTACGGCTTGCCGGTCCAGTAGACGGGGCGAATGAAACTGGGACGAGTCGCGGCGAGGGCCAGCGCATGACGCCACTCACGCTCGACGGCTGGGGAGGTGGCGGCCTTCTGAGACCAGAAGAGTTGGAAAATGTCGGCGTCCTCGATGGCGCTCAAGAGGCGCGCGTTCCAGGTATCGCCGCTGCGCAGCAGGGTCACGTCGCGCAGGTAGCGGTCACCTATCGCCTCGGTCGCGGCCTCGCAGGCGCCGACGATCTCCGTATCGGCGTGTGAGTATGAGGCGAAGATCTTGTGGTAGGCGCGGGCGAAGACGCTGATGTAGCCGCCGGCCGTTTTGATGCGCGCCCGTGGGTCTTGCACGAAGATCGAGATAGGGATTTCCCCGCGCAGATACGGCCCAGCATAGACACGCACGCTGCCATTGGCGGCCTGACCCGGGTGGGCCCCCGCGCCGCGCAGACGAAACTCGTGCCGCTGCGCGTCTTCCTCCCAGGTGACGGTCAGGCTCGCGGGGTTGACGTCGAAGCCGGGCAGATCAGGCACGATGGTCAGCGCCGTGCCGCGCCGTAAGGGGATGTTCGCGCGCGCGGTGGCGTCCCGGTACGCGCCCTTGCGGCTGGCGAGTCGCGTCTCGGCGTCGGCGGCGACGCTGGCGAGCGCGCGTGGTGTGTCGGCGGCGATGTAGACGAGCATCTCTTGCCAGACTCTCGGATCCACCTCACGCGGATGGTACGCGGTGAAGGCGACCTCTTCGGGCGTGGCGAGCGCGGGCGCGGCGTCGGTTCGCAGGAAGCGTGAGGCCGTCACCTGCGTCTCCGGCTCGGCCGTATCGCGCGCCTCAACCTCATCGGCCACGACGAATGGCGCTATGCCCGCGACAAGCTCAGCCAGCGTCTCCTCAGCCGGAGGGACGGACGCGAGCGGGGCGGCAAGAGGCTGGGCGGCCGGCTCCGCCTCAGCGGGTTCCGCCACGGCGGCGGGCGATGGCGCAAGATCG
>DATEGV010000472.1:0-12141 GCA_035279925.1 Ktedonobacterales bacterium
TGTGCCATGCGTTTTCTCCGAAGGTCAAGGCGTGTTTGTATGGGTCCGCGCCGAACTGCGCACGATGCGGGCCGGGCGCCGCGGCGTGCCGATCTGTCCCGGTACCGTAGACAACGGCAGTTGACCGCTTTCGCCGGGGTGGGTAGTATAAATTGTAACACTGCCGTCAGGGCGCAAACTACCGCCGGACGACAGCGCCATCGCACCGAAACGCCCCCATTTACTCACGCAAGGATGACCACATGTTGCTGTCGCATGCCACGAGAACCGGCTCACGCCCACCAATTGCCCGGCTCGTCGCGGCGACGCTGCTTTTTGCGGTCATGCTCGTCGGGACCTCATCATGCGGCATCCACTCCGGCGGCGGCGAGATCGCTTTCATGCGCGACGGCGCGCTATGGAGCATCCAGGCAGATGGCTCAAATAGCGTCTACATCGCCGGCAACAAGGTGGTCGGGTTCGCCTGGTCTCCCAATCACCACGAGCTCGTGTACCGCTCAGGGGCGAGCGCGCTGCTGGCGGCGCAGGGACGTTCGCCAGTGAGTACGTTGGGAGCGCCGGAAGCTCCATCGGTCATCTCCGTCGCGAGCATCAACGGCGGCGCGGCGATTCAAATCTCCCCAGACGTGGACGCCATGCTTCGGGGTGACGCCTGGTGGGATCCGAGCGGCCATCGCCTGCTCTATGCCGAGTACGCGGGGGTTGCCGGCTCGCAGCCATCGTACATCCAGTCGCAGGCCGACCAACCGGCAGGCATCGCGCGTAAGCTCGTGGCCAACGCCGTAACGCTCCCCGTGATCTCCCCGGACGGGAAGCAGATTGCGGTGATTGACGCTCAGGGCAATCTGCTTTTGGGTACCGCCCAGAGCCAGGATCGGGTGGTCGCGACGGGCGCGCTGGTCACGCTGCCACAGTTTGCCCGCCCGGCGCGGGTCCTCTGGCAGCCGCGCCACAACGCGCTGTTGTACGCCACCACATCACCCGGCGGTGTCTCTCTACGCCTCAGCGACCTCACCTCCGGGCATACCATTCTACTCGGCACGACCGCTCTGGCTCTGGACTACGCCTTCTCGCCCGATGGCGCGCGCCTGCTGGTTAAGACTCCGTACATGCTTGAAGTCTGGAACGTCACCCAACCAGGACCGCCTATGTACATGTGGAGCGAGAGCGATGAGATCGCGCTGGCGTGGTGGTCACCCGACGGCTCGGCGGTCCTCGTCCAGGACCACACAGGGTGGTGGCTTGGCGATATCAAGAGCGGGAACTTTGACCGCATCCTCTACGAGTCGCCGACGAGCGACGCGCCGCCGACCAATGTGGCGTCGTGGCATCCCGCCGCCGGCAGTCCGTGGAGCGCGGACGGCGCACGGATGGTGTTCTCCTCGGGCGCGGGGATGTGGCGCGGTCAGTCGCTCACGCCGCCGCATACGGGCGCGTTCGGCCTCTATGTCGCAGAGCCACGCAATACAGCTTCCCAGCCGCGTCTGCTTGACAGCGGACCGGATAGTGCGGCAAGTTGGAGCTACGCCGACCCTTCGACGACCTTCCTGGTTGGGGGATGAAGCCGCGGACACCGCGACCCAGATTGGAGACGCCTACATGGCCGAGAAACCCGCGGATCGCAAGCCGGTCCGCGATGAAGATGACGACGAAGTTGACGACGCGAGCGACGAGTTCGACCCACAAGAATATGACACGCTCATGCAGCTCGAGCGGTTGGAGAGCCTCGAAGAAGAGATGGTCGAGGTCGGCGTGACGACACTTGAGGAACTGCGCGAGCGTATCGCGCGGCTCCATCACCAACTCGACGCCGGCTAACACACCTGCTCATCCCCGTCAAGGCGCGGCGACTGGCCCCCTCTCTTTGCGGGAGAGGGAGCCGGGGGTGAAAATCTACCGCATCAGTTGCGGAGCGGCTTTCCCGTCTTCAGCAGCGCCTCCATGCGCGCCTGCGTCTTCGGCATGCCCGCCAGACTGATGAACGCCTCGCGCTCCAGGTCCAGCACGTCCTGCTCGCTAAGCGTTTCGAGCGGCGAGTGGTCGCCTCCTGTCAGCACGTGCGCGAGCTTACCGGCGACGACCGCGTCATGCTCGCTGGCCTTGCCCTGCAATCGCAGGTTGTCCACGACCTGTTCGAGCACGAGTCGCCCGCCCGCGCCGGGGAGCCGGAACGTCGGCGGTGTGGGCGGCCGCCACTGTCCCGCGTCATTCGCGTCGGCAAGCGCCAGCGCGTCGGCCTTCGCATCAGCCAGCAGGCGCTCACGATCCAGCGAGACGCCGTCAGTTTTGCGGAGGAAACCATACTGCTGGGCGTCGAACGCGCTGGTGGCAATGGTCGCGACGGCGATGACCTCGAACGCATGGCGCGACGCCGCAAACGGACCGCCCTCACGGGTTGCCGACGCCAGCCGCGCCAGCAGCTCTTTGCAGCCGCCGCCGGCCGGAATCAATCCCGCGCCGACCTCTACCAGTCCGATGTAAGTTTCCACGGCGGCGTGCGCCTTCGCGCCGTGCATCACGATCTCCGCGCCGCCGCCCAGCGTGCGCCCCGCCGGCGCCACAACGACGGGAACCTCACTGTACTTCAGCGCGAGATTCGCCTGCTGGAAGGCGTTCGTGACCTTCTCCAGGACCGGCCACATGCGCATCTTCGCCGCCATGAGCACCTGCGCGAGATTCGCCCCTACACAGAAATCGGGCGCCTCGTTGCCGATGACGATCGCGCGCCAGTTGCGCTTCGCCTCCTCGACGGCGGCCAGCAGCATCGCCACCATCTCGTCGTCAATGGCGTTCATCTTCGCGTGGAACTCGACACCCAGCGCGCCGTCGCCAAGGTCAATCAACGACGCGCTCCGGTTTTCTCTTACCGTCTTGCCGCCACGCTTCAGAACCGAGAGGCGCAGCGGCGTCTCCGCCTGTGGCAGCGGTAGGTAGGTTCCCGAGGTAAAGTCGAAGTAGCGCGGCTCGGCGCCGTCGGTGTAGAAAGAGCCGGTCCCGTTGGTACGGACTCGTTGCGCCAGCGGTGGGACGGCGCGGCCCTCCGCTTCCAGCCGCTTCGCCACCCACTCGACGCCGAGCGCGTCCCACGTCTGGAACGGGCCTGCCTCCCAGTTGAAGCCCCAGCGCATCGCGTTGTCTATGTTCACGATGTCGTCGGCGATCTCCTCCGCGACCGCCGCCGCGTAGGTGAGCGTGTCGGCGGTTAGTTCCCAGGCCAGTCGCCCGGCGCGGTCATCTGAGGTGATTAGCGCGCGCAGCCGCTCGGTCACGTCGCCGTTGTCCTTCACATTGTCGAGCGACGAGAAATGAACGGAGTCCTGCGGGCGATAGTCGAGCGCGGCGGGATCAAGCGCCAGCACGTCGCTCTTGCCCTCAGCGCCTCGCACCTTCTTGTAGAAGCCCTGCCCCGTCTTGTCGCCGAGCCAGCCGCGCGTAACCATCTCGCGCACGAATGGCGGCATGCGGAAAAGCTCGCGACGCGGGTCATCGGGCAGGTTTTCGTAGAGATTGTCGGCGACGTGCACGAGCGTATCCACACCGGCGAGGTCCGCCGTGCGGAACGTTGCGGAGCGCGGATGCCCAATGGCTGGCCCAGTGATTGCGTCCACCTCTTCGACCTTGTAGCCCTCATCCAGCATGCGGTGAGCGGTGGCCATGAAGCCGTAGGCGCCGATGCGGTTGCCGATGAAGTTCGGTCGGTCCTTGCAGTACACGACTCCTTTGCCGAGCTTCCGCGCGCAGAACTCGCCCATATAGCGCATGAGCTCTGGATCGGTCAGCGGCGCCGGCACGAGTTCGAGCAGCTTCATAAAGCGCACGGGATTGTAGTAATGGGTGATGAGGAAATGGCGCTGCGTCTCCTCATCCATGCCCTCCACGAGTTGCGCGGCGGGCAATCCTGACGTGTTTGAAGTGACGATGGTCCCAGGCCGGCGCACAGCCTCGATGCGCCGGTACACCTCGTGTTTCACGTCCAGTCGCTCGACCACTACCTCGATGATCCAGTCCACTTCGGCAAGCCGAGCGAAGTCGTCCTCGGTGTTGCCGATGGTGACGAGCCGCGCGGCGCGAGGAGTGAAAAAAGCCGAGGCGGGCTTGGCTTTGAGCGCCTTGTCAAGGCCGGACTGCGCGATACGGTTGCGCGCGGCGCGGTCGCTGGCGTCCTTCGCGTCGGCTGGCACGACATCGAGGAGTAGCACGGGAATCCCAGCGTTCGCGAGGTTCGCCGCGATGCCCGCGCCCATAATCCCCGCGCCGATCACCGCCGCGCGCTGGATGTTATAGCTCATCTCGGCCTCCTACAGCCGCTCGATGATGGTCGCGACGCCCTGGCCGCCACCGACGCAGAGCGTAGCCATGCCGATCCGGCCGCCCGTCGTCTCCAGATCATTGAGCAGCGTCGCGATCAAGCGACAGCCGGTGCAGCCGAGCGGATGGCCGAGCGCGATGGCGCCGCCGTGTGGGTTCAGCTTCGCTTCGTCAATGCCCAGCGTCCGCACGACCGCCAACGACTGCGCCGCGAACGCCTCGTTCAGCTCGATGATGTCAATGTCCGCGAGCTTCAGATTCGCGCGGGCCAGCGCCTTCTGCACCGCCGGAACTGGGCCGATGCCCATCACCTCCGGCGCGACACCAGCGACTGCCATCGCCAGCACGCGCGCCCGCGCCGGAATGCCGAGCTCTTTCGCCCGCTCCGCGGACATCAGCACCGCGCCCGACGCGCCGTCGTTGAGTGGGCTGCTGTTGCCCGCCGTCACCGTGCCTCCGGCGATGAAGGCCGGTTCCAGTGACGCCAGGCGCTCCAGTGAGGTGTCGCGGCGCGGCCCCTCATCAGCGGTGAACATACTGCCGTCGGGCAGCGGGACGGGAATGATCTCCCTGGCGAAGACGCCGGTATCTTGCGCGTTGAGCGCGCGCTGGTGGCTGCGTAGCGCGAAGGCGTCCTGATCAGCGCGGCTGATGTTGTACTGCTTGGCGAGATTCTCAGCGGTAAGTCCCATAGGGATGTACGCCTGCAAAAACTCGGAGGTGCGCTTCTCTGGCAGGCCGCAGAGCTCGATACCATCGGTCGCGCCCGCCAGCTTCGGGTTGAAGCTCGGGTTGAAACCGCCCATCGGCACCCGCGACATCGCCTCGACGCCGCCGACCACCGCGACATCACCGTTGCCAAGCTGGATCGCCTGCGCGGCGATGTTGAACGCCGTGAGGCTACTCGCGCAGAAGCGATTCACCGTCATGGCTCCGGCGGTGGTGGGCAAACCCGCCAGCCCGGTAATGATGCGCGCGACGTTCATGCCCTGCTCGCCTTCCGGGAAGGCGCAGCCCACAATGACATCCTCGATCAGTGACAGATCGAACGTCGGCAGGCGTTCAACGGCGCCGCGAACGGCCACGGCGGCCAGATCATCGGCGCGCACAGTCTTCAGCGCGCCTTTGCCCGCGCGTCCTATCGGCGTGCGGACGGCGCTCACAATCACTGCGTCTGGCATGGTCGGTCCTCCTAGTCAAGCGGGTACTGGCCCTTGCTCGCAACCAACTCCGCAAGTTCACGCTGCAACGGCACGATATTTTCTTCCGGGTCGCCCAGGTAGCGGCGCACGCGAGCCAGTTCCTCACGCCGCTCCTCGCCGTCGAAGGTCATCGTGATGACGGCCTCCATCGCTGAGCGCGTCGGCTCGATGAGGGTCAGCACACTCATGCGCGCCAGCAATTCATGCGTGTGCGCATCGGGTCCAGCGGCGGCTTCGAGCGCGCGGGCAACGGCGCTATCCATCGCGAAGAGGTTGATGAGCTGGTTGGCAGCGCCTTCCAGGAACTCCTGCTCCTCACGCATGTTCGTCATGTACTTCATCGCGCCCTTCATCACGCTGTAGATCGAAGCGCGCTTGGCCCGCTCCACGAGATTGACGCTCTCGCGTAGCCCCGCCGGCGTCTCCGGTCCCGCGAAGTCTGGCGCGTGGCCGCTGCTGAACTGGCCGTCAATCTCAGGGAACGCCGAGGTCAAATTGACCCTTTCGTCGAGCGATCGCTGAAACAGCGTGCCGGCGGCGACCAGACGGTTGACCTCGTTGGTGCCCTCGAAGATGCGGTTGATGCGGCAGTCGCGATAGGCGTGCGCGATGGGATACTCTTCCATGAAGCCGTACCCACCGTAGGTCTGCACTGCTTCGTCCACACAGCGCGCCAGCGCCTCAGAGCCGTACACTTTGGCAATCGAGCACTCGATAGCGAACTCTTCGATGGCGGCAAGCTGCGCCTGACGGTCATCGCCGGCGGCGATACGCGCGTCCTCAACCAGCCCGACGGTGCGCAGCGCGAGGGTCTCGGCGGCGTACACATCGGCGGCCATGCGCGCCAGCTTCTTCTTGATCATGCCGAAGTCCGCGATTGGCCGGCCAAACGCTTTGCGCTCGTTGGCGTAGGCCGCCGCCTGGTCCAGCGCGGAGCGCGCGCCGCCCGCGGTGCCAAGACCGAGCTTCAATCGGCCGATGTTGAGGATGTTGAACGCGATTTTGTAACCCTTGCCGATCGTGCCCAGCACGTTCTCGACGGGTACCTCGACATTGTCGAAATACACCGTGCGAGTTGACGAACCTTTGATGCCGACTTTGCGTTCCTCCGCGCCGGTGGAGACGCCTGGCCACGCCGTCTCGACGATGAACGCGGTGTGCTGCGTGTCGTCAATCTTGGCAAAGACCACCATCACGTCCGCGAATCCGGCGTTGGTGATCCACTGCTTCGCGCCGTTGAGGATGTAATGCTTACCATCCGGGGAGAGCGTGGCGCGTGTGCGCACCGACATCGCGTCTGAGCCGACGCCCGGCTCGGTGAGCGCGTAGGCGCCGATCATTTCGCCGGTGGCGAGTTTCGGCAGGTAGGCGCGCTTCTGCTCCTCGGTGCCGTAGAACACAATTGGCAGGGTGCCAATCGTCGTATGCGCGCCCTGGGCGACCGCGAACGAGGCCTCGCGCATGCTGTGCGCAACCAGTGAACTGACGATCAGACCGAGGTCCGCGCCGCCGTACTCTTCGGGCACGTCAATCATCAGCAGTCCCTGTTCGCCGGCTTCTTTTAGTAGCGACGGCACGAGGCCAGGCTCCTGATGCTCGATCCGCTCGGTGTTCGGGATAACTTCACGCTGGACGAACGTTCGGGCCGACTCTTGAATCTGTCGCTGTTCATCCGTCAACTTCTCGGTGGTCAGGAAGTGTTCGTCCGTAACCGGAGAGACGAGAAAGCTCGCCCCTGTCTGGACCTTCGCCTCGGTCGCCATGAATCTGCCTCCTGCGCTCGGTGCGCACACGCCGCAAAGCGTCTGGGGTCATCACACAACGGTGTGTCTACTCCGCGAGGTCGCGTCACCCATCGCGAGTAGCATAGGGGGGATGTCGAGGGCAGCCTAATCCCAGCCTCGTTGCCAGCATTATACGTTCCGGTTCGGCGCCTCGCCGCGTAGCCAGCTAACGTATCCATGCGATATACTTGGTTCCAGCTAACACCACGTGGGAGAGTCGCGGGGCGCATAGCCGACGCTTAGCATGTGTGAGGAGGGGCAGGACACATGGCGACACCACCCGACATGCGGGTAGCGGGCGCTGAAGGACCCAGCGCGCCGTCCACGACGATGGCGTTTGGCGCGCTCGTGGCAGAGTATCGCCAGCGGCGCGGCCTCTCCCAGGGGCAGCTTGCCAACGCTGCGCGGCTCTCGCGCACCTACGTCTATCATCTTGAAACCGGCCAGCGTCATGCCCCATCGGCGCGTGTCGCGCGGGCCCTCATACGCGCGCTCGAGGTTCACGGCGGCGACCGCAGACGGCTCGCCGTCGCATTCTCGGATATGACGGGCATTCCGCTGGAGGACGAGAACGAGACCGGAGACCTGCTCGATCAACGGGAACTGGCCGCGTTGCTCGTCCACAACACCGCGTTCCCCGCGCACAGTCTGGACCGCCTGTGGCAGGTCAGCGCGTGGAACACGGCCGCGATGCGCCTCTTCGAGATGGACGCGGGAACGCTCGCCACGCATAGCCAGAACCTGCTCGCCATCGTCTTTGATCCCGCCTATCGGTCGCGCTTCCGCCCCTGGGAACCGCTTGCGCGCCGTCTGCTCGCCGACTTCAAGTACAACACGCGCGGACTGACCTACCTTCCAGAGTACCGGGAGCTCTGGCGCTCTTTGCGCACCGTTCCCGACTTTCGCCGCATCGCCGACTCCTCCGACCCTGGCGCCGGTATCGCGCCGTCGTTCGTGTTTCAGATGCGCCACTCGCGCCTCGGTTCGATCACGCTGCGCACCACCGTCACGGTCTTCTCCGGCGCCTCCGACTACTCTATCGTCACCTATGTGCCTGGCGACCAGCACGCGCTCACGAACTTTTCGCTCAATGGCTGGCAGGCAGCGGCGCAACCTCCTCAATAAACTCTAGAATGTCTTTGGACGTACACCGCTCAGTACCGATGAGCGCGAGGGAGTACCGTGGAGGCGACGGGCGCATGACAGAGCTTTCCAGGCAGGAGATGGACCCGCCCATCGTCGCCGCCGACAATGTAACCAAGATCTATCGGGCGCATGGCGTCGAGGTTCCTGCGCTCGTTGATGTGAGCCTGCGCGTCGCGCGCGGGGAGATGCTTGCCATCATGGGAGCCAGCGGCAGCGGCAAGACAACACTGCTCAATTGCCTTGCCGGCCTCGACACCATTGACCGTGGCGCCATCACCATCAACGCGCTCGACCTCGCCGGCCTCTCAGACGCCCGGCGGACGGACTTTCGCGCGCGCACTATGGGGTTCATCTTCCAGAACTTCAATCTGCTGCCGGTCCTAGACGCCGTGGAGAATGTGGAACTGCCATTGTTAGTGCTGGGAGTCGCTCCGCGCAAGGCGCGGCAACGCGCGCGGGACATGCTGGCGCTGGTTGGCCTCACCGACCGCGAGCGACATCGTCCGTCCGAGCTCTCCGGCGGGCAGCGCCAGCGCGTCGCCATCGCTCGCGCGCTCGTCAACGAACCGGCCATCGTCTGGGCGGACGAGCCAACCGGCAATCTCGACAGCGAAGCGGCGCACGACATCATGCGACTGCTGAGTGACCTGAACCGCGAGCGGAGCCAGACGCTCGTGTTGGTCACCCACTCGCCGGAGATCGGGCGGCGCACCAACCGCATCGTGCATATGCGTGACGGGCGCATCATCGAGCCTGTTGAAAACCCGCGACGTGACGACGAGTCACAGGCGTTGGTCGCTGACTGACCGGACGCGGCGTTCGTCCACGGCGCGAGTCATGCGCACATCTCTCGACAATTAGGCTGTAGCGAGTACGAGGATACGACATGAGCGATGCGCACCCGCCGGTGGAAGACAACCGGTCCGCGCCCCAACACACCAACCGTCTCATCCATGAGAGCAGCCCATATCTGCTCCAGCACGCGCACAACCCCGTTGACTGGTATCCCTGGGGACCGGAGGCGCTAGAGACGGCGCGGCGTGAAGACAAGCCAATCTTCCTGAGCATCGGGTACTCCGCCTGCCATTGGTGTCACGTTATGGAAAGTGAAAGCTTCCAGAATGAGGATACCGCCCGCCTGATGAATGATCTCTTCGTCTGCGTGAAGGTGGACCGCGAGGAGCGGCCCGATCTGGACGCGCTCTACATGGACGCGGTGCAGGCGCTGACGGGGAGCGGCGGCTGGCCCATGACGGTGTTCTTGACACCTGACGGCGCGCCGTTCTTCGGCGGGACGTATTTTCCTCCCGTGAGCCGCTATGGCATGCCCGGCCTGCCCCAGCTTCTGCGCAGTATCGCCACGCTCTATCGCACACGGCGGGATGATGTCGAGCGCCAGGCTGAGGAGTTTCGCCAATTTTACGCGCGGCGCGGCTCAGTCAAGATCGAGTTGCCTCTCGCGGCCGGCGCGGATTCCGTTCTACAGCCGGACGCGCTCGCCGAAGCAGCGGAGCGTCTGCTTGGCGAGATGGATGCGGTAGAGGGCGGCTTCGGGCGCGCACCGAAGTTCCCGCACGCTATGGCCATCGAATTCCTGCTGCGCGTGGCGTCGCGCTCCACCGAGGGCGGCGCGGACGGCGACGATCTGCGCCGACTGCTCCTTCTCACGCTGGACAAGATGGCCGACGGCGGCATCTACGATCAGGTCGGAGGCGGCTTTCACCGCTACTCGACCGACACACATTGGCTCGTGCCGCACTTCGAGAAAATGCTGTACGACAACGCGCTGCTGGCGTCGGCTTACCTCCACGCCTGGCAGCTCTACGGCGACGCGCGCTACCGGCTGATCTGTGAGCAGACGCTCGACTATGTTCTGCGCGAGATGACCGACGCGACGGGAGCGTTTTATTCGACGCAGGACGCCGACAGTGAGGGTGAGGAGGGCAAGTTCTATGTCTGGACGCCAGCGGAGCTAGAATCGGCGCTAGGCGCGCGTGACGCGGCCATTCTTGCCGCACTCTGGGGGGTGACGGGCGCGGGGAACTTTGAGGGCAAGAATATTCTCCACACCGCGCGTGACCTGGCCACCGTGGCCGCCGCGTTCGGTGTCTCGCGTGAACAGCTCGACGCGATCGTCGCCGGCGCGCGCCAGACGCTCTACGACGAGCGCGCGAAGCGTGTCTGGCCGGGACTGGACGACAAAGCGCTGGCGAGCTGGAACGGGTTGATGCTGCGCGCGTTCGCCGACGCGGGCCGAGCGCTGGATCGCGCGGACTACCGGCAGGCGGCCGTCGCCAACGCCACCTTCGTGCTCGACGAGTTGCTTCGTGATGGCGCGCTTCTGCGTGTGTGGCGACGTGGAAGGGCCAAGATCGGCGCCTACCTCGAAGACTACGCCGCGCTCGCGAATGGCATGTTGAGTGTCTATGAGGCCACGGGGCTAACCCGCTTCTTTGCCGCCGCCCAACGCCTCTGCGACGGCATACACCAGCGCTTCTGGGACGCTGACAAGGGCGCGTTCTTCGACACAGCGCACGACCATGAGGTATTGATCGGCCGGCCGCGCGAGATCACCGACAACGCGACCCCCTCGGGCATGAGCCTGGCGGTTGAAGCGCTGCTGCGTCTCTGGTCGCTGAACGGCGACGAGCGGTACTACGATGTCGCGGCGCGCGTGCTGACGACCTTCGCGCCCGCCGCGCTTGGTCAGCCGTCCGCGTTCGGTCACCTTCTGTGCGCCCTTGATGACTTCATCGGTCCATTCGCCGAAATCGCGATCGTCGGCGACGCGAGCGACGAGCGGACGCAGCGGCTTCTGCGTGCGACATCCGGGCGCTACCTGCCACGAGCGGTCCTCGCGACCGGTTCAGGCGTCACCTCATCGCCGGATGACCCGCCGTTGCTGGAGGGACGTGGGACCATCGGGGGGGCGCCCGCCGCGTATGTGTGCCGGCGCTTTGTCTGCAAGCGGCCCGTAACCGATCCTGACGCGCTCACCGCGCTCCTACGGGCGGAGGCGGACTGACGCGCGAAACTTGCCGTTTTGGTGGGTCGCGCGCGGAATCCTCACATGTCCACAGGGCGCTGGCCACAACCAAGGTGGCGCTGAGGCGTCGCGCCGCAAGAGAAGCGGCTCCAAGGGTCCTACAGACGGGACGCGGAGACCCGTTTTGTGGTATGATTGAGGGGTGGCGCCAAGGGAATAATGGATGGCTTTGCCCCACATAATTGAGGGATAGGAGCGCGGGTTTGATCCTGTGGAAGCGCGTCGCGCGAGGTATCCGCTCTAGCGTCCATCCGACACACTCGGAGTCTCCCCCACACATCTTCCGGCGCTCGTTGGTTGGCATCTCCACTGTGCCGCCCGATTGCCCCATGATTAGATGACACTATGTGGACTTTTTGCCGAGGATAACACCGACGGAGCGCAGTACGAGGAGGCTGAGAAAACACTGATGGCAACAGCGACAAAAGGCGGGACATCCGTCTCTAATACAAGTTATACGGCCAAAGACATCGAGATCCTTGAGGGTCTGGAGCCGGTCAGGAAGCGCCCCGGCATGTACATCGGCAGCACTGACATACGCGGACTGCATCACCTCGTCTATGAGGTGGTGGACAACAGCGTGGACGAGGCGATGGCCGGCGTCTGCGACCGCATCATCATCACGCTGCGCGCGGACGGCTCCGTCTCCGTTGAG
>DATEGV010000473.1:0-5172 GCA_035279925.1 Ktedonobacterales bacterium
CGCTCCCATCCCCAGCGATGTCGAAGTGGACGAGCAGCCCTCGGCGCAGTTGCGCGCCCTGCGTGTCGGCAACCTGGCCCGCGCCACCGCCATCGTCACCGCCGCGATCCTGCTCAGTCGCGTACTGGGACTGCTGCGCACCTCCCTTTTCGCGTACGCCTTCGGCACCACGTATTGGGCCGACGCCTTCACCAACGCCTTCACCGTTCCCGACGCCATCTTCAACATCGTCGCCGGCGGCGCGCTGGCCTCTGCCTTCATCCCCGTCTTCGCCGACTACCTGATTGACAAGCGCGACCGCAAGACCGCCTGGCATGTCGCCAGCTCCGCGCTCAACATCTGCATGCTCGCGCTCACCCTGCTTGCCATCGTCGGCTTCATCTTCGCGCCGCAGTTCCTCAACCTCCAGTTGCACCCGCTCTTCGTCAACCACAATCCAGAGGGACCGCTTGTCATCAAGCTGACGCGCATCATGCTACTCCAGCCCATCTTCCTGGGCGGCGCCACCGTCGCCGTCTCCGTGTTGCAGGCGCGCCAATACTTCGTGCTGCCCGCCATCGCGCAGGTGATCTACACCGCCAGCCTGGTCGCAGGCATCGGCGTGACGTTGCTCGACCATCGCTACGGTATCGTCGGCCACCGGCTCGACGGCTATCGCGGCATCTACGGGCCGGCGGCGGGCGTCGTCATCGGCGCGCTGCTCCAGTTACTCATCCAGATTCCCGGATTGATGCAGGCCAAGATGGAGTATCACTTCTCCTTCGACTTCCTGCACCCAGGCGTGCGCGAAATGTTCCGCCTGATGGCGCCGCGCCTCATCAACGCCGCCTTTCTCTACATCTCCGTCTTCATCAATCGCGCGCTCCTCGTAACCCTGGGTATCACCATCGCCGTATATGGATATGTGACCGCGTTCTCGCTGGTGATGCTGCCCATCGGCGTCTTCGGCATGGCCGTCTCGCAGGCGGCCTTCCCGACGCTGGCAGCGCTGGTCTCCGCCGGCGAGTGGCGGCGGCTCAGCGAAACGATCATGCGCACGATTCGCGGCGTCACCTACCTGGCGGTGCCATCGTCGCTCGGCCTCATCGTCCTGGCCGATCCGATCTGCCGGCTGGTCCTGGCGCACGGGCGCAATTTCGACGTGAATGAGCTGGGGCTCTTTTCGCAGCCGCTCATCTACTTCGCCATTGGCCTGCTCGGTCTCTCGCTGGTGGAGATTCTCACCCGCAGCTTCTACGCGCTGCACGATAGCCGCACCGCCGTCGAGGTGAGCGTCCTGCAGTTCATGTTCGTCATTGGCCTGAGCATTATTCTGCTCAAGCCGATGGGCGCAAGCGGACTGGCGCTGGCCACCTCGCTCGGCTCGCTGGGTGAGGCGCTGGTGCTATTGCTGTTGCTGCGGCCGCGACTCGGCGCGGGCATGGATCTCAAGGGCTTCTGGGTGTTCCTGCTCAATGTGCTCGCCGCCAGCGTCGTCTCCGCGCTGGCCGCGCTGTTCGTCTATACACTGGGTAAGGTTGTCTTGCCCGTCACGGAGTCGTCGCTCCAGGAGACCGTCAAGATGGCGGTTCGCGTGCTGGCGGCGATGATTGCCGCGTGCATCGTGTACTTTGGCTTCGCCCGCTTCCTGGGCATTGACGATGTCGTGCCGCTGAGTCGCATCGCGCGCCGCGTCCTGCGCCGTTGAAGGGATAGATGAGTGTACAACGAGAACGACAATAAATACTGGCAGGACGTCTACTCCGCCGCCAATAAGCAGAAGTTCGGTAAGCAGCAATCCGGCAGACGCCGCCGCACGGTACGCTCCGGCTCGTTCCGCTCGATTGCCCGCTACGTGCGCTGGGACATCTTCGGCGCGTTTGTGATCCTCATGGGCTTCTGGACGTTCGTGCTCTGGAACGACAACAACACCAAGTGGCAGAAGCCGGGGCTCATCGGCTTCATTGTCACGGGGTGGGTGTTCAGCCTATGTCTGCACGAGTTCGCGCACGCCGCCACCGCCTATCTCGGCGGCGACACCAGCGACTCCACGATCTCCTATCTCTCCTTCAACCCGCTGAAGTACGTGCATCCCGTCCTCAGCCTCGTCATGCCTGTCATCTTCATTCTGCTCGGCTTCATCCCCCTGCCTGGCGGCGCCGTCTACCTGCGCCGCGACCTCGTGCGCAGCAAGGGCTGGCAGAGCGCCATCTCCGCCGCTGGCCCCGCCATGAATCTGCTCGTCCTGCTCGCGCTCGCGGCGCCCTTTGCCGTCGCGAATCCGCTCTTCGTCTATCAGCACAATAATCTGACCACCGGGATAGCGACGCTCGCGTTTTTCCAGGCGGCGGCGGTCGTGCTGAACCTGATCCCCATCCCGGGTCTGGATGGCTACGGTATCCTGGAGCCGTGGCTGCCCTACGACATTCGCGCGGCGTTGGCCCCGTTCTACACGTACGGCTTCCTCATCCTGTTCCTGCTCATCTGGCAGGTGCCGGCGATTGACAACATGTACTTCAACGGGGTGTTCCACCTGCTCACGACGACAGGGATTCAGGGGACGGTGGATACGACGATCTTCAACTTCCTGCGGCCCCACGGACTCTAGCCGACGAGGCGGCGGATCAGCGCCTCCAGGTCGTCCACGTTGAAGGGCTTGCGCACCACCACGTCCGCGCCGACCTCTTGGGCGCGCTTCATGCCCGCCGCCGTCATCAGGATGATGGGCGGCTTCTTGTGGCCGTCGCGCAGCGCATCCTCGCGCAGCGCCTCGATCAGCCCGATGCCGTCCAGCCGGGGCATCATCAGATCCGTGATGATCAGCGCCGGATGGTGTAGGCGCGCCAAGGCAAGCGCCTCCTCCCCATGTTCGGCGACCATTGGCGTAAAGCCCGCGTCCTCGACGATCATAGAGATGGCGTCAGCAATCGGCGCTTCGTCCTCGGCAATCAGTATCAGCTTGCGCGAGGCATTCTCAGCAGTGCCAGTGGATGATCCGGCGCTGGTCTCCGGCATCGTCCGTCTGCTCGAACGAACGTCGGAGACGTCCGTATCGGCCGCTCTCACGATAGTTCCTCCGGCGTATACTGGGGTCCGGGATCGGCGCCGCTTGCGCGGCTGGGAGGTCGCGTATCCAGTTTGGAGGAGCCGCGAGGTGTCCGTCCCCGCCCGCTGTCTGGGAGTGTGCCGGGACCTCGCTCGCCCTGCTCACGCGCGATGCCCTCCAACGTCGTGGTGTCGGACTCCGCCGGCGCCAATACCCGTAGTCCTTCAGGAGCGGTGATGGTAAACTCACGAACCGTGCTTACGTCGTGCGCGGCAAAGCGCATCTTGACGACCGAGAGCACCCGATGGAGGCCGCCCTCGTACTCCACTTTCCGCAGTAGCAGCACGTTCTCTGCCATCACCGAAATCGGGTTGTCCGCGAAGTCCACCTCCGGCGCAACCACCTGCCGGATCTCCCGCGCGAAGAGCGCCGTGACCCCGCGCATGCGTGTCGCCTCCACCAGCGCCGCCAGATAATTCGCGGCGCGACCCGCCCCACCGTCCGCCGAAACCCCGCGCTCAAGCTCGGCGATGCTATCTACGATGAGCCGCTTGATACCGAGCGTGTCCATCGTCTGCAAGAGGTGGTCGGCCACGATGTCTGGGATCAACTCGACCGGAGCCCACCGCTGCAACGTCAGATTGCCGCCGGGCGCCAGTTGCGCGCGCATCGCCGCGCCCAGATTGAACGGCTCAGCCTTCAGCAGCAGCTGGCGCCGACTTTCGCGGAAGCCGAGATAGAGCGTCGGCTCACCAGCCATCGCGCCCGCCGTCGCGAAGTGCAGCGCAAGCTGCGTCTTGCCGGTGCCGAGGCCACCGACGACCAGCGTACTCGTCCCGCGTGTCAGCCCGCCGCCCAGCAGCGCGTCTAACTCTGGGATACCGAACCTCGCCACTCCCTCCAACTCGCCGCGCTCTTCCAGAATGTCGTCCGCCATATCGGGCACGGCCAGCTCGCCGATTCTGCTCCCTTGCGTCGCCGCCGCCACACGCGCTTCCAGGCGTGGATAGATGACCGTGCCGTCGTAGCTGAGCGCGAGGCCATGCAGCCCAGAGAGCGGGGCGCCCCCACGCACCTTCATCACCTCGATGCCGCGCCACTGCCGCACGCCGTCCAGGTTGTAACGCAGGCCAAGAATCACGTCCGCGGTCGTCGCCTCCGGGAAGAACTGCGGATCGCGTGCGTCGGCTTCGCTGGTGATGATCGTCGTCGTGCCCAGGACGCTGAGCGTCGTGCCAACGTCATAGAGAAACTGCCGGGCCGCCTGCGGATCGAGATCTACCCCACGCACGCCTCGGAAGCCATCCAGCACGACGAAGCCGGCGTGCGCGTGCCGCACCGCCGAGACGAGCTCGTCCGCCGTGGCCTCCAGACCGCCGGAGAGGAACTGCTGGAGGCTGAGAAACTGCATGGAGGAGCCGACAAGCTCGTCGTCGTAGAAGCGAAACGAGCGTAGGTGCGCGATCAGCTTCGTCGTCGGCTCGGAGAGCGCCGTCATCACGACGGCCCGGCGACCGGCGCGCGCGGCGGCGAACGCCATCTGGTTAGCGAGCGTCGTCTTGCCGCTGCCGGGAGGACCGACGATGATCACCAAGGCCCCGCGCGGTATGCCGCCACCCAGGATTTGATCCAGATTAGGAACTCCGGAAGGGTCCATTTTCGGCATGCCGTCGGCGTAGTCGTCGGTGGTCTGGGAACGGTCATTGTTCATAGCGAGCGGCCCCCGGGTTGGCTGTGGCTGCGACAGGTCGGCCTGAACGCTCCCGGCGCCGCGGGCCGCGTTGAGGAGCGAAGGAAGTTCAGCGCCAAGTGTAGCATGGGCGGGTTCGCGCTCGCAAGTTTGGCGCTCGCCGCCCGCCACGGACGCGGCTCTTTATCAAAGCCACTGTCAACAGCGCGTCTCAGGAGACGCGCATTTGATGGGTCAAGAGCATACGTTCCTTGCTTGTTGTGCTTGTCGCCGGTATACTAGGCCGCGTGGGCCACCGCGTTTCCGAAGCCAACCCGCCGGAACAGAAGAACATTGCGGAGGGGGATTGCGTTGTGGGGCTAGAACTGCTGCCGGACTTCATACGGACACATTACGAGATACATGAATGGAAGCACGCCCTCGCCATCCTGCGCTACGATTTCCCTTCCCAGTACCA
>DATEGV010000474.1:0-12785 GCA_035279925.1 Ktedonobacterales bacterium
CGCTGGGAACGCTCGCATCCAAACATGCGGCTCGAAACGCTGCGGCGATACCTCGACGCGCTCGGATACAGCCTCGGGATCGTTGTCACGGATCAGGAGACTGGCGAAGTGGTCGCCAATGTTGGCCTGCCAGCGTAGGCGCGGCGTCGTCACGTAGGCGAGAACCGAGCTCACCTGTGGCGCCGCCGGCCTCAAGCGAGCGCCCCGCCGCCACGTAGCGCGTCGAGCGCGGCCCCCTGCCCCTGCTCGCGGGCCTGGGCGATCAGCCACTCCTCAACGCCGGCTGTGTCACGGGTGATGCGTCGCGCGCCGCCGACGGTGGACGATATGACGCCATTATAGACGCGCAGCTCCGCCGGCAGACGTGGATCGCGCGCGCCGTTGCGCACGATGAAGCCGCGATAGCCGAGGCCGGGCGGCTCAACGGGCTGCGTGTCCGGCTGATTGTTGAGCCGCGCGCTGAGATCGTCTATCTGGGCGGAGGAGAGCGGCCAGCGCGGGTTGGGCCGGCCAGAATAGATGTCCAACAGCACCTCGACGCGATTTGTGTCCTGATTCATCGCCGTGTCTCCTGGACTAGCAACTGGTTCCTTTGATCGTCACGTTGCATGTGCAGACGCACATGAAGCCACAGAAGATGGTGTACGGTCCTCTGTCGGCGGTTCGAGGGTCGCTGATGGGGTTGCCGGAGTTGTCATAGTTGCGCGCCGTGCCGCCGCCGGGCTTGTGCGACCACATGCCGTTGTCGTCCAGACGATACCAGTGGAAGTCGAAGAAGCCCGGACCAGGCGCGATCACCAGGGCAACCTTGTGGCTGCACCTGGCGCAGGGATCAGTGGCTCCCCCCGTCGCGGAGGGTCCGGCGGTCAGCCCGTCTGAGAGCGCGCCGTTGGTGACGCCGGGGCAGTCGGGCGGGTAGGTGTACTCGTGGCCGGTGGCGTAACCCGGCTGCGCGAAGTTGTCGGTCTCGATGTCACAGGCGTAATTGTAACAATTGTTGCACCCCTGCACGTTGGGGTTGGTGTTCCACTTCGCCGGGTTATATGTCGGGGGTTTCCAGAACAGCCAGCACCTGATTAGACACCAAAACCACCACGGGAGCCTGATGATCCGTTGCAGCAGGGTACCCATCTCCGAACCCACCTCTCCTCCCGCGGCGCGCGGGGTCGTCAAGGTCACGTCAGTGTTCGCCTGCCTGCGCCACCCGCAGTATGACAGGATGGCGCAATTACGTCAAGCTGAGCAGGGTAACGAGGTGGGTCTTTTCATGCTCAGCCACCGTCGCCACTGTGGCAATAGGCCGGCGAATGAATTCGCGCCTAGAGGGCGTCGCTCCGCGCCGCCACGAAGTCCGGCCAAGCCGGACTGGGACACGACCCTGCCTGGCGCGATGACCTCTCTCGAACCCGCGGAGGCGGGTTTCGTGGCCGCAGGCCCTCCAGGCGCGAATTCATTCGCCGGTGTCTTGCCCAGTCGGCGCCGCGCAGCATGAAAAGACCCTGGCGAGCGCGTGCCAGTGAGGCCCTTGACAACCGGTCGGGCGTGTCGCATACCTGAGCGAGATGTCGCTTCAGGGTGTGTTGTCCTCCTGGTTGAACTGCGCTGTGGTCGCTGGAGGTGTAGCCCATGAGTTCGTCTTCCCCTACCCCTGACGTTACGACCGCCACCGCGCCGCTGCCCTCGGTCCCGCGCGTGCCGGCCACGACCGGCTCAGCGGGCGTCGTCACCCGCGACATGCTGCGCCGCGCCGAACGCCTCTTTCCCCACAAGACCGCCGTGGTCTGCGGCGAGCACCGGCTGACGTATCGCGAGTATGGCCGGCGCGCTCGCAAAGTGGCCGGGGCGCTGCGCGCGTTGGGGATTGGGAAGGGCGACCGGGTGGCGGCGCTGATGCTGAACTGCCATCGCTACCTGGAACTCTACGCCGGGTGTTTCGAGCTTGGCGCGATCATCGTGCCACTCAACGTCCGGCTGGCTCCCCCGGAGATCATCTACACCGTGAACGACGCGGGCGCGCTCGCGCTGTTCGTGGACGAGACGCTGCGGCCACTGGCGCAGGCGGCGCAACCCGGTTTGACGACGGTGCGAACGTATGTGCACGCCAGCGTGAGCGGCGCCGCGACGCCAGCGGGCATGCGCGACTACGACGAGCTGGTGGCGGCGGCGGAGGAGCTTGTGGCCGCGCCGGAGGTTGACGAGAGCGATGTGGCGGGCCTGTTCTATACGAGCGGGACGACGGGCAACCCCAAGGGCGTGATGCTGACCAATCGCAATATCTGCGCGAACGCGCTGCACATCTCCGGGCAGTTCGCGCCGTCCAGCCACGATGTGGTGCTCCACGCCGTGCCGATGTTCCATCTCTCCGGCGGGCCGACCGCCTGGCTCTACTTCTGGGTGGGGGCGACGCATGTCGTCCAGCGCATGTTCGAGCCGGTGGGCACGTTCGCGCTGGTCGCGCGGGAACGGGTGACTCGTGTCACCTGGGCGCCGACGATGCTGACGATGTTGCTGGCGCATCCAGCCGTCCATACGGCGGACTTCTCCAGCCTGGAGCTGATCGCATATGGGGCGTCGCCCATCGCGCCGGACCGGCTGAAGGAGGCGCTGCGGGTCTTCGGCTGCCGGTTCGTGCAGGCGTACGGCATGACGGAGGTGGCCCCGATTCTGACGCTGCTGCTGCCGGAGGAGCATGAGCCGGAGGGGGATGCGCGCGCGGTGCGGCGGCTGCTCTCCTGTGGGCGCGAGGTACCGGGCGTCTCGGTGCGCGTGGTGAACGAGCAGGGGGAGGATGCGGCGCCCGGCGAGGTGGGGGAGATCATCGCGCGCGGGGCGAATGTGATGCTGGGCTACTGGCGCAAACCGGCGGAGTCGGCGGCGGCGCTGCGCGACGGCTGGTATTACAGCGGCGACCTGGGAACCCTTGACGAGGATGGGTATCTCTACGTCGTTGACCGCAAGAAGGACATGATCATCTCCGGCGGCGAGAACATCTACTCGACCGAGGTGGAGGCGGCGCTGTACAGCCATCCCGCCGTGCTGGAGGCGGCGGCGATCGGCGTGCCGGACGACCAGTGGGGCGAGGTGGTGAAGGCTATCGTCGCGCTTCGTCCGGGGATGACGGCCACACCGGAGGAGCTGATCGCGCACTGCCGGACGCTGATCGCGGGTTACAAGTGTCCGCGCTCGGTGGACTTCCTGGAGACGCTGCCGAAGAGCGGCTCGAACAAGATTCTCAAGCGCGAGCTGCGCGAACCCTACTGGCAGGGGCACGCGCGGCGGGTGAACTAAGGGCGGAGGAACCTAACCCCCAGCCCCCTTCCCGGCGCGGGAAGGAGGAGCCAGCGCAGCGACGTGGCGCCGATACCCTCACCCCGCCGTCGCCAGCCGCTCACCCCCGCGAGCGATCATCGCGGCGAAGCGGTCGAACAGGGCGAGATTGTCCTCGGGGCCGGGCGCCGCCTCAGGATGGAACTGCACCGAGAAGGCGGGCAGGTCCTCGTGGGCCAGCCCCTCCACGCTACCGTCGGAGAGGTTGACGTGGGAGACATAGAAGCCGCTGCCAGACGGGATCGAGTCGGCGTCCACCTGGAATGTATGGTTCTGGCTGGTGACGGTGACGCAGCCGGTGCGGACCTCGCGCACGGGATGGTTC
This sequence comes from Ktedonobacterales bacterium, assembly GCA_035279925.1. Lineage (GTDB taxonomy): Bacteria > Chloroflexota > Ktedonobacteria > Ktedonobacterales > JADMIN01 > DATEGV01. Next base: position 3,653 of record DATEGV010000474.1, read on the forward strand.
GCGCCGTGATGCCCGAAGGCTAGCCGGCTGGTGCGCGCTCCAACAGCCAGGGCGAGAATCTGGTGGCCCAGGCAGACGCCCATCAGTGGCAGCCGGCGGCGCAGGACTTCGCGGGTGAGCGCCACCAGATGTGCGACACTCTCGGGATCGCCGGGACCGTTCGCCAGCAGCACCCCCGCCGGGCGCATCGTGTCGAGGACGCGCGGGCCGGCGCCATGCGGAACCACTACGACATCGAGGCCCTGGCTGGCGAGTCGGCGCGCGATGCCGTGCTTGTAGCCGGTGTCCACGAGCAGGACGCGCGGCCGGTGCGCGGCTGAGTCGGCCACTCCGCGGCGCGCCGCATGACGCGAACCGGCGAGGTCCGGCGCGGCGATATCCCAGAGCCGTGGGCCGCGAAACGACACGTCGCCCACCACATCAAGCGCGGAGACCGTCGCCACGCCGCGCGCCTCGGCGATCAAGCCGGCCTCGTCATAGTTTTCGCCGGGTGCGAATGAGCGCAGCACGCCGCGCAGCGTACCCTTCGCGCGCAGCAGACGGGTGAGCGCCCGCGTGTCGAAGTCGCAGAGGCCGGGGATGCCGGTGCGCGCGAGGTAGCGGTCGAGCGATTCGGCGGCGCGCCAATTGTTGTATTCCTCGCAGCATTCGCGCACCAGCAGCGCGGAGAGCCACGGCCGCCAGGATTCGCCGTCGCCGGGAATGACGCCGTAGTTGCCCACGAGCGGGTAGGTCAGGCAGACCATCTGGCCGCGATACGACGGATCAGTGCAGATCTCCTGGTAGCCGGTCATCGCGGTATTGAAGACGACCTCGCCGCGCCGGCTGGCGTGTCCATGCAGCGCCTCGACCGCGCCGAAGGGACGACCAGTGAAGATCGTCCCATCCTCCAGCGCCAGAACGGCTGTCTCCTCCGTGTCCATGGAATCCTCCTCCTGTTGCGTCATGCTCATTGCGTCTTTGTGGCGCCGCCGAGGGATGTCCTCATCCCCCCGGCCCCTCGCGAGGGGGCACGACGGCGCCCGCTTTTGGCTCCCCCTCTCCTTGTGGGAGAGGGGGTCGGGGGGTGAGGTCAGAAGCCGGCGCCAGAGCGCAGCGGGGGCGGGGGGTGAGGACACTTCCATCTCCTCCCGGCCGCTACCCGGATTCGGTATCATACGGCGACGCCGATGGAGACCCGCGCGGCGACGAGCGCGCTCAGGATCGCCTTCTGCACGTGGAGCCGGTTCTCCGCCTGTGTGAAGACGGCCGCTTGCGGGCCATCCAGCGCCTCGTCGGTGATCTCCTCGCCACGGTGCGCGGGCAGGGGATGCATCACCAGCGCGTCGGGCGCGGCGAGCGCCAGCAGATTGCAATTGACCTGATAGCCCGCGAAGACCGCGCGCCGGACGGCGACCTCGGCCTCTTGCCCCATGCTCGTCCATACGTCGGTGTAGACGACCTGCGCGCCCGCCACCGCGCTCGCGGGATCGTTGGTGAGGGTGACGCTGGCTCCCGTCGTCGCCGCCTCGGCCGCCGCGCCGGCGAGGATACACGCATCCGGCTCGTAGCCGCGCGGGGTCGCGATGCGCACGTTGACACCCATCTTGACCGCAGCCTGCACGAGCGAGTGGGCGACGTTGTTGCCGTCGCCGACATAGGCGAGGTTCAGCCCCGCGAGCGCGCCGAACCGTTCGGCGATGGTGAAGAGGTCCGTGAGGCCCTGGCAGGGGTGGTGCAGGTCGGTGAGTCCGTTGATGACCGGAATCGTGGCGTGGCGGGCGAACTCCTCGACCGTGCGGTGGCTGAATGTGCGCAGGACGACGGCGTGGACGTAGCCGCTGAGCACGCGCGCGACGTCGGCCACCGATTCACGCGCGCCCAGGCCGACCTCCTGGGGCGAGAGGTAGAGACTGCGCGCGCCAAGCTCGCCGGCGCCGACCTCGAAGGAGACGCGCGTGCGCAGCGACGGCTTCTCGAAGAGCAGCGCCACCGTTCGCCCGGCGAGCGGCTGGGGTTGCGGACCCGTGCGGCCACGCAGGCGCTTGAGGAGGCGCGCGTGCTGGAAAAGCTGCTCGATATCAGCCGGCGAGAGGCCATCAAGTGTCACCAGTGAGTTCATCGTTGTGTCCCTCCACATCGTGGCAAAGTGAGCAGACCTAGCCCTCTAGCCCTCTTCCCCTCGGTACGGGAAGGGGGAGCCAGGAGGGAGCATTCCACCTACTCCTCGGGCAGGGTGGCGGCGGCCTGGAGCTGCGGGGCCATCGCGGCGAGTCCCGGCAGGTCGTTCCCGGCGCCGCGTAGAAGCTGAATCTGCGCCTGCGTCTTCACGGGCAGACCCCAGAGCGCGATGAACCCCAGCGCGCTGTTGTGGTCGAAGGTGTCGCCGCGCTCGTAGGTGGCCAGCGCGTGCGAGTAGAGCGAGTGCGGCGAGCGGCGTCCCACGACGGCGCAGGCTCCCCGACAGAGCTTGAGGCGCACATCACCGGTGACGAACCGCTGCGTGCTGCGGACGAAGGCCATCAGGTCAGCGTGCAGGGCGCTGTACCACAGGCCGTTGTAGATCAGGCGGGCGTACTCGTCGGCGATCTGCGCCTTCACGCGCGCCTGCTCGCGGCTCAGCGTCATGCTCTCCAGCGCCCTATGGGCCGTCAGCAACGCGACCGCCGCCGGGGCTTCATAGACCTCGCGCGACTTGATGCCGACCAGACGATCCTCGACCGAATCAATACGACCGACGCCATGCTGGCCGGCGATCGCGTTGACGCGCTCCACCAGCGTGACGGGATCGAGTGCGGCGCCGTCCAGCGCGACGGGAACGCCCTGCTCGAAGGTGATGGTGATCTCGGCCGGCTCGGCGGGCGTGTCGTGCGCGTCCGCGGTCCACTCATAGACATCGGCCGGCGGCTCGGCCCAGGGATCTTCCAGGATGCCGCACTCGACGCTGCGTCCCCAGAGATTCGCGTCTACACTGTAGGGGCTGGCGGCGGTGGCGGCGACGGGGATGCCGTGGCGCGCGGCGAACTCGATCTCGGCGTCGCGCGTCATGCTCCACTCGCGCACGGGCGCGATGATCTTGAGGTCGGGCGCCAGCGCCATGATGGAGACGTCGAAGCGCACCTGATCGTTGCCTTTGCCCGTGCAGCCGTGGGCCACGGCGACGGCTCCCTCGGCGCGGGCGGTATCTACGAGCAGCTTCGCGATGAGCGGGCGCGCGATGGCGGTGGCCAGCGGATAGACGCCCTGGTAGAGGGCGTTGGCTTGCAGCGCGGGCCAGACGAAGTAGTCGAGGAAGTCGCGGCGCGCGTCCACCGTCAGCGCCTTGGCGGCGCCGATCTGCTTCGCCCGCGCGGCGATGCTCTCAATCTCGCGCTCCTGTCCGATGTCAATGGTGAGGGTGATGGGTTCCAGTCCGTAGGTTTCTTGCAGCCAGCGAATCGCGACGGATGTGTCGAGGCCGCCGGAGTATGCGAGAATAACTCTCTCTGCCATGTGATGCCGCTCCTAACCGTGAATGTGTGTAGACCTCACCCCCACTCTCACGAGGAGAGGGGGCCAGAGGCGGACCTCACCCCCCGTCCCCCTCTCCCACAGGAGAGGGGGGGCCAGAGTCGCTCCCGCGCAGTGGGGCCGACGACGAAACGCCAATGTTTGAACGCGGTGCGCGCGTTGTGGTGGCCCAGCGCCCTTGCCGGCCGAACGTTCGCGCGACTAGATGCCGTGCTGACCTAATCCCCCAGACCCCTTCCCACTCACGCGGGAAGGGGAGCCTGTGGCGTGGTGCTGGCGGGCGACCTTCTTCTCAGCGGTCGCCAACCTAGATGCCCTGGACAATCGGGCGAGCGTCGAAGATACCTGCGCTGGCGGTAGGCGCGGCGGTGCGCGGGGTGGACGGTGTGGCGGCCGCGACGGTGTCGGCCATGGGGGTGAGGTTTGAATCCGTCAACGCGGCGAGGGCTGTGTCGAGGCGCTCGCGGCGCGTTTGCCAGGCGGCGCGCTCTCCGGCGAGCAGTTGGCGCGTCTGGCTGAGGCCGAGATTGCCGGGCGCACCCTCCGACGCGCGCGCGTGGAGGCGCTCGGTCAGGTCGCCGGTTGCCTGCGCGGCGGGGTCGGCGGCGACGAGACGGTAGGCGTCGCGGAAGGGTGTGCCTGCCTGCGCGAGCGCGTTGGCGCGGTCGGCGGCAAAGAGTTCGGCGGAGCAGGCGGCTTCCAGGCGCTCGTGGTTCACGTGCAGCCGCGCGGCGTAGAGGCCAGCGACTTGCAGGCTCTCGCGGCAGATGTCCAGCGCCTCCATGAGGGGCGCCTTCGTCTCCTGATAGTCCATGTTGTAGCCGGAGGGAAGACCGGCGAGCGTGGCGAGCATCTGGCCTTGCAGCGCGATCACCGTCTGCGCCCGCGCCCGCACAAGCTCCAGCGCGCTCAGGTTGCGTTTCTGCGGCATGATACTGCTGCCGTCACACAGTTCCTGGGGCGCGGAGAAGAAGGCGAACTCGCTGGTGGTGAAGAGCAGCGTGTCCTGCGCGAACTTGCTGAGGTCCAGCATGATGAGCGCGAGCGCCTGCACGACGGCGGCCTCGCCCTTGCCGCGCGAGTTGGCGGCGGTCAGCACGTTATGGTGCGGCCGCGCGAAGCCGAGCAGGCGCGCGACATACGCGCGGTCGAGCGGGAGCGCCGTGGCGTAGGCGGCGGCGGAACCGAGCGGGCACTGGTCGTTCAGCGCGTAAGCGGCCGCCAGTGGACCGCAATCGTCAAGCAGCGCCTCGGCGTGCGCGGAGGCCCAGAGGCCGACCGACGAGAGCATGGCGCGTTGCATGTGGGTGTAGCCGGGCATGGGCGTCCACTCGTACCGCTCGGCCAGATCCAGCAGCGCCGCCGCCGTGTCCAGCGCCGTCATGGCAAGGTCGTGCACGGCGTCTTTCGCGAAGAGGCGCAGGTCAACGAGCGCCTGATCATTACGCGACCGGCCGGTGTGTAACTTCTTGCCGGCGTCGCCGATACGCTCGATCAGCGCGTTCTCCGTCAGGGTGTGGATGTCTTCCTGGGCGACCGACGGCGTGAGCTTTCCCTGTAGCGCGTCGTCGAGCAGCGCGCAGAGGGCGCTGTGGATCGCGCGCCATTCGTCGGCGTCGAGCAGACCGGCGGCGAGAAGTCCGCGCGCGTGAGCGAGCGAGCCATACAGGTCGTAGCGGGCGAGCGCGGCGTCGAGAGCGGCGTTGCGGCCGGCCTCGTACCGTTCGATGAGCGGCGCGACCTCGTAGCCTTTGGACCAGAGCTTGGCTGGCGACGGTGATGACGGTGACTTTGCTGATGACATAGGGCCCTCCTGGGCAGACCAAGCCGCGGCCTGCCGTGCGGCGTGCGTATGATACCGACTCTGGATGATCGCGGGGCCATGCGTGGCCGGCGCACGCGACGAGGCTCTGGCTGAACCCCGACACACGCGCCAACGATCAACCGAATTCGGTGTAGCGCTCATCCCCGCGCTTCCCCATCGTGAGGGCCCTCAACGACGGCGGAGAAGTACTCGCGGCGTGCTCGCGCGCAACAAAAAACCCCGTCTCTACGCCACATCTAGCGTAGGGACGAGGTTCGTAAGAATCCCCGTGGTGCCACCCCTGTTGCCGCGATCTCACCTGCGCGAGACCGGCAGCCACTCATTGCGGTCCGGTATGACGTGCGGACTCACCCAGCGTACTTGCGTCTCCCTGGGGAGGCGCGTTCTTCCGCCGGCCGCTCGTGAGCGCGTTCGCGCGGCCTGCTCCCTCCCGAGCTTGCACTCTGTCTCGGGTCGCTGTCGGAGCCGTTCCGCCTACTACTCTCAGTCTGCGCGGGTCAGGTATTCTGTTGTATGCGCGATAGGGAGAGTAGTACCACGCGGAGAGCGCCCGCGTCAAGGGATCGGATACGAGCCTCCACGCCACCCGCCGCGTCAGCCGAACATGCCGCTCATCACCGGCGCCTGTTGGTCGTTGCCGGTGAGTGTTCCCAGGCCCAGCGCCCGCTCGATAGTGTGCAGCAGCGCGTAGTGGTTGTAGCGCGTGCCGTCCTGGCGGCCGGCGGGAACATGCGCGCTGCCCCACATGATGGTCGCCACCCGGTTGTTGTGATAGGTGTCGTCTTCATCCCAGGAGATGACGATCAGGCAGGATTGCCGCGCGCAGGCCGGCGACTGCTGGATCGCCGGGACGTTCTGCGCCAGCCACTGGTCGCCTGTGCTGATGGGGCAATTGTGCATGTCGTGGCAGAGGTTGGGCGAGATCATCGCGAAGGACTGGTCGCTGACCGCGCTGGCGAGGCCGGATGGGGTGGTTGGCATGGGGTTGTCGTGCGCGGCGCACCCACTCGGGTTCACGTCGTTGTAGTTGATCCATGGGTTGTAGTTGGGCGTATACGTATAGTTGCTGGGGGCGTTGTGATCGGCGTAGCAGTTCTGTGGCATGTCTTCGTAGTAGGCGCTCCACGGCAGCCCCGCGCCACTGAGCTCGTCACCGAGGTTTCTGACGTTCCACAGGCAGTTCGGCGTCGTGGGGGCCTTCGGCGGCAGGGAGCAGTTGCTGTATTGGGGTATCTGGCCGGAGGTCAGCGCCCAGTAGTTGGGCCCGCTGGGGTGGGTCAGCGCGAAGTAGTTGGTGGCCAGCGCGCCGCTCGGAATCAGGGCGCCGTTGAGATAGGGCGCCTCGCCGCTACCGACGACGCTCCCGTACCATGTGTTCTCCATCATAATCAGGAAGACGTGCGCATAGCTGGGAACCATCGTGGGTACGGGAGTCGCGGTCGGCGCGGGAGTGGCGGTGGGTTGCGCCGCCGGCGTCGGAGTCGCGGTCGCCTGATGGGTAGCGGTAGGCGTGGGGGGATGGGTCTGCGTGGCGGTCGCGCTGGGGGCCACGGAAGTGGTGGACGTGACGGAGCCACCGCTGGCAACCCGCCGGGACTGCGTTGGGGCCTTCGTGGCGGTCCGGGTGGGAGTGGACGGGCTGAAGGAGCTACCCAGATAGATCCCCGCCGAGACGACGACGAGCGCGACGAGCACGCCCGCCAGCAGCGGGGCGCGACGCCAGCGATCCGCCGCGCCCACAACAGGAAGCGCCCTCCGCCGCAACGGCTCGGTCGGCTGCGATCCCAGGTTTGGCTCCGATGGTGGCAGATCGCTCATATGCCCGCCCCCTGGCCACAGGAATTGCCCGTTCGACCTCCTTGCTCACCACTCCCACGCCGCTACGACACGCCTCACCGGCAGGAGTGTCCCGCGCGCAACCAGCCTACCACAGATGCGCCTGGTCGTCTAGCGCCAGGCTGGCGTAGACTCGCGGAGAGGTGTATCCTCCTGGTGGGCCAGTCACGAGGACATCGTCTCACGGTGCTTGTCAGAACAGGAGAGGCGCGTCGTATGCGAGCGGTACTCTGTAAAGCCTATGGTCCGCCGGAGAGCCTGGTGGTCGAGGAGATCGAGCCATTGCGGCCGGGCGCTGGCCAGGCAGTGGTGAGCGTCAAGGCGTGCGGAGTCAATTTCCCCGACACGCTTATCATCCAGGGACTCTACCAGTTCAAGCCGCCCCTGCCCTTCTCGCCCGGTGGCGAAGTGGCCGGAGTCGTCAAAGCGGTGGGCGCCGGCGTGGAGAACGTCAAGCCCGGTGATCGGGTGATCGCCTTCACCATCTATGGCGGCTTCGCGGAAGAGGCGCTTGTTGAGGCCAACGCATTGATCCCGATGCCTGACGGGATGGAGTTCGACGTGGCGTCGGCGTTTGCGATGACCTATGGCACCGACCTGTACGCGCTCAAAGATCGGGCCAACCTGCAACCTGGCGAAACCCTGTTGGTGCTGGGCGCGGCGGGCGGGATCGGCCTGGCCGCGGTTGAGCTTGGGAAGCTCATGGGCGCGAAGGTCATCGCCGCCGCCTCCAGCGACGAGAAGCTGGCGGTGTGCCGTGAGTATGGGGCGGACGGCGTCATCAACTACCGCTCAGAAGATCTGAAAGAGCGCATCAAGGAACTGACCGGGGGCCAGGGCGCCGATGTCGTCGTGGACCCAGTCGGCGGCGCATATTCCGAGCCGGCGCTTCGCGGCGTCGCCTGGAACGGTCGCTTCCTGGTCATCGGCTTCACCGCCGGCGAGATTCCGCGCATCCCCCTGAACCTGACGTTGCTGAAAGGGTGCTCCATCGTCGGCGTCTTCTGGGGCAGCTTTGCCGCCCGCGAACCCGAGCGCAATCAGGAGAACCTCCGGCAACTGTTGGACTGGCTGCGGTCAGGGGCGCTCAAGCCGCGCATTTCGGCCCGGTATCCACTCGACCGCGCCGCCGACGCGCTGAATGACATCGCCCAGCGCCGCGTGATCGGGAAAGCGGTGTTGATCGTCTAGCCGCATGGGTTCGGACGAGTTTTGGACTTGTATGCCGTGCGACCAGCCGGATTGCCAAGCCATCTTCCTCACCAGCAACGACGATCAAAGCTCAGGAGACAGCAAGCGTCGAACCGGCGCCTGCCGCGTCCCGTTGAGTCGGGACGGACGCAGATATGGTGGACTAAGAATTGCAGACGCCACCCGTCTATGACCTGGGGCCGATTGTTATGGCGCAGCCACAGGGCGGAGAAAACGATGCACCAGGAAAGCTCATTCGCTCAGCCAGACGCGCCTGAGATCCCCCCTGAGACAGTGGCGGGCCGCCGGCGCGATCCAGGCATTCGCGCTGAGAACGCCCGGAAACGCCCGAATGACCACGAGCCATCCGTAGACTCCGTGCGCCATCTGCTCGTTTATGTCATCTTCACGCTGTCGGGCGCTGCCGGGCTGATCTACGAAGTGGTCTGGTCCCGCCAGCTCGTCCTCGTCTTTGGCAACACCACCCAGGCCGTCTCAGCCATCCTCACCGGCTTCTTCGGCGGCATAGCCATTGGCAGCGTCCTCGGCGGCCGCCTTGCCGACCGCGCACGTCGTCCCCTGCGCCTGTACGGCATGCTGGAGGTGCTGCTGGTCGTGGTCGTGCTGCTCACGCCGCTCACCTTCCTGCTGATCCACGATGTCTACCGGGGAGCCTTCGGCGCTCTGCTCGCCAGTCCACGCCTGCTCGCCCTCGTACGCTTCGCCCTCGCCCTGTTCGCCCTCGGTCCCGCCACGATCCTCATGGGCGCCACCCTGCCCACGTTGACGCGC
>DATEGV010000475.1:0-3992 GCA_035279925.1 Ktedonobacterales bacterium
GCGAAACGCCCTCCGCGAAAAGGTCTAGGCATCGAGCGATTTGAAGCGCACGAGGACGTGTACGAATTTCACTGGGCCCCAAACGGGCGTGCGTTATTTTCGTATGGTGTCTCGCCACATCCCGGCGACATCCACATCATCTGGCTCCGCATCGGTACACACGACATTTACAAAGGGTAGAGCTTTCCCGAACGACGGCGGGAATAATTGAGGGTGGTTGGCAGGGGCTTAATCCCGGGCCGCAGCTCCCGCAATGTCCGCAACGCCGCCCGTTATGCCCCTTCTTGAGCTACTGGGCGCCCATCTGTCTTCCTCATGCCGCGCGGTCCGGCGGATCTGTCCTAGCATGAAGAGGCTCTGGGCACATGGGGGATAGCAATAGACGTCGCTAGGCGACTGGGCTACAATCGTCGTGCTCTCGACCAAGGAGCGCACAGGCGCTGGCCGACACCTGGACGTGATCGAGCCGGCGGCGCGGTGATCGGCAGTGGTTGCGCCGCGGCGGCGCGGGCGCATCACCTGATGTGATCGAGCAACCCACAGTACAAGGGTGGAGGATGGCGGTGGAGACTGCGGATACAGGGGTTGTGCGTGATGTGGTAGCCGCCGGCGCTGAGCCGAGTGGCGCGGTGGTTGCCCAGCCTGAGAAGGAGGATGGAGCCCCACGCCAGCGTGTGCTGTTCTGGCTGTTGCTGGTAGGCGCGGCGTTCGCGCATCTCGTCAATCTCGGGCACACGTACATCGCGCCGTGGGATGAAGTGTTTCACGCGGTGGTCGCCGAGCATCTGGCCCTCCATCCGCTCACGCCTACCCTCTATGAAACGGCCGCACTGAGCGGGAAGATCCCCGGCTCGGACAATTGGCAATACTACACGCACATCTGGCTGCACATTCCCCCGCTGGGCATGTGGGCGAGCGCGCTGAGCATGCGCGTTCTGGGCGATACGCCACTCGCGCTGCGACTGCCCGGCGCGCTCTTCATCTTGCTCGGCATGGCGGTCACCTATTCCCTCGGCCGGCGACTGTTCGGGCCGGTTGCGGGACTGGTCGGCGCGGCGTTTGTCGGCTTCGCGCCCTACCCGCTGCTGCTGGCTCAGGGCTACGTCTTTGGCGACATTACGGATACCCCGCTGTTGCTGCTGACCCCACTTGTCGTCCTCGCGCTGGTTCTGGGGTATCGAACAGGCAGGCTGCGCTGGCTGCTCGTCGCGGGGATCGCGCAGGGTCTCTGCTATCTGGACAAGGGCGGACTCGGCCTCGCTCCAGCGGGCGTGGCGCTGGCGCTCGCTCTTGCCGAGCGATTCCTGCCGGCGGAGGAGGGCTGGCGGCCGCTGGGCATTCGCGCGCCGATCCTGTATCTAGCCGCCGCGTTCGTGGTCGCGGCGCCCTACAACCTGTACATCGCCCGCGCCTTTCCGGCTACCAACGCGATCGAAAGCCACGCCTGGAGTCAGGCGTTCTTTGGCAACCTGGAGGGGTGGGGGCGGCCGCTAGACTACCATTGGACGATCTACCTGTTCGCCATGTACGGCTCGGCGTTCGCGCTACTGATCGTCTCCGCGCTGGTAACACTGGTCTGGCTCGCCGTCCGTCGGCGAACACGCGCGGAGCTTGTCGTCGTCGTCTGGATCGCCTCGCTCTACCTGCCGTTGACCCTGGCCGTCTCGAAGGCGGCGCCCTTCACTCTGGCCGCCGTCCCAGCAGTGGGTCTCATCATCGGTCATTTCGTGACGCGCGGGCTGCGCGCCACCTCGCCGCTGGCGCGGGTCGCGACGTTGGGTATCGTGCTCGGCACAGCCGGCGCGGCGATCCTCTTCATGCTTGGCAATGTGGTCCAGCGCCGCGTCCATCTCGACATGAATTACCACCATCAGTCGGTGCTGCTCTTCCTGCCGCAGTCGGCGCTGCTGCGCTTTGCGCCCTACGCCGTCGAGGTTGCTTGCTGTCTGGTCGCCACGGGCGCGTGCTGGTACACGGCGCGGCATGTCAATCCAGCGTGGCTGCCCTTCATGCGGTCACGCGCGATGGTACACGGCTCGGTCGCGGGAGGCGGATCCGTCGCCAGGTGGCCAGTCAGGTTCTCCTCATCGCAACGACGCCCGGCGCGACTCGCTGTCACCGCTGGTCTCGTATGCGCCGTGCTGGCTCTTGGGGTCTATTGGGCGCGGTTCGACTGGCAGGTCGCCGGTCAGACGTTCAGCCCGTCTCCGGCTCCCGCGCTGGGCACGCTGCTGGCGGCGCACACGCCGACGAACGCGACCATCTTGATGACCGGGACCGGCGATCGGTTCGTGGTGGACGGGGCGTCAGTGATGAACGCGCGCCTCATGGTGATGTTCTGGGCGCACCGCGACGTGTACGCGGTCGCCACCAGCGACACGACGGTGATCTGTCCACTCGTTCACGACGCGGCGGCATCCAACTCGCCCACTTACCTGCTCACCACTCAGCCGTACATCGGACAGGCGCTCGGGACGAGCCAAACCTGGACGCTCTACCAGCCGCGGTGTCCGTGAGCGGCCAGGCGCCGCTCGTTGTCGTACGTCAACAGCGCGCCGGTGGGAGTGCCGGAGCGGGTGATGCCGCTGCTGGGCGCGCGACGGGGCACGGATTTGCGTCTCTCACGACATCCTGGGCTACGTCGAGTGAGGATGCACCGCTTCGTATGCCTCGACGGCGTGTAGCGCGCGGCTCGCGCGAACCAAATAGATTACGCCCCAGATGGTGAGCGGCAAAGATAATGAGAACGAACCGAGTAGCGCAATGAGATACAGGCGCGGGTCATTGAACACCGCTGTCCCGCTCGCGCGTACTCCTTCCACCACTCGTGATCCTATGACGGCGGCAACTGGACCCGCCACAAATGGTAGCAAGTAGAGGACGATCAGGACACGGAACGCTACGCGCGATCGCTTTCGGCTGGCGAGCGCGAGACCCCAAGTGACAAGACCTGGAACAAGGAGTACGAATCCAAGCATCAGTAAGGCGAATGAGAGGCTTTCAGCGCCTTGAATCCCGCTGTGGCCAAAATCCCAACCGCCCTTAATCAGCCCTAGCCCGCAAATGACATTGGGAAGGCCATACCCCATGATCGTCCGAGGCATCTGCTTGACACGCCGCTTTGCCGCTTCATAGTTCCACTGCTCACGACCCGCTGGGTCCAGGTCGTCTTCGCCAGGGATGATGATTGGCCGACCTTCTGGCGGCTTGCCATCATCCGGCAATGAGACGGGTTGGCGATTGGCGTCCAACTCGGGGAAGCGGTTGAAAATCATAGCGGCTTCCTCACCCAACAACTCACGGCAAAGTGACTTGCGTTGCCTTGCGATAGACTGACCCCGCGCAAGCGTTCCAAAGGGAGGAGAGCGATCATCGTGGCGATGAACCACCACTGGCCTCGAACCGCGCGCATTCGGCGCGTCGTTGGACGGCACATGGCGCAGATCCCCCGATCTGTAGTGTGGACTGACACGGTACTATGCTGTGCTATGGCGCACCGTCTCCGCTTGTGTTCGTACCTCAGCTGACCGGTTATACCAGGCGCCCCCATTCTAAGAGCAAGGAGTCTTCCGCCTGACAGTACAGCGGCTCGCTTCCATCCGTCAAGCGGCAAGGATCGAGTCGTTCCGATGCCTGCGGAGCGCCTGTCGGCGCCGCTACCATCCGCCACGCTTGACGCCGCGCGCCTCCTCGCATACCATGTGCGCACTGATAGCGAGCGCGGCCAGTGAGAGGACAGCGCGATGGAGACCATCCAGGATGCGACGCTCGCCGGAGCCGCCGCCGGAGCCGACACCGCGCGTGTCTCACTCGGACGGCAGATCGCCATCAACCTTTTCTGGTTCGCCAACAACATCCACTGGAACGCGCTGCTCTCCATCATCATGCCGGCGGTCGTCGCCACCCTGCTGCCGTTCCAGAACAAAGGCCTGAATCTCGCGCTGATACTCGCCCCCGGCACGATCATCGCCTTCATCGTCAACCCACTGACG
>DATEGV010000476.1:0-6634 GCA_035279925.1 Ktedonobacterales bacterium
TGGGCGCGTTCGGCGCGGACAGCGACACACAGATGTGAAACCGTCCCTGAATCGAGCGCGCGACGATGCCGTTCGGCAGCCCGAACGGGCTGAAGAACCGCGCCGGCGTGTAGTTTAGCGGCAGACCGCCCGGGACATTGAGATGATTCCATGTGACGCCGTTATTAGGCGAGTAATAGAGCTGCGCCTGGATGCCGCCACCGCCGACCGAGACGACGGCGAGGATACCGGGGCCGTCGGGCTGGAGCCAGAAGCCGGCGACGGCGGAGGAGAGCGTCTGGCCTGGGTCCACCTGTCGCCACGTCTGCATGCGGTCGCTGCTTGCCCAGAGGTGAGATTCGACCGCGCTGCCCGGCGCGGTTTCTCGAAGCGCGTAGATCACCCCGCCCCGCGAGTCGAGTTGGTCAATTCGCGTGAAGGGTTGCTGTGGCTGCGCCTGCCAGGTCATTCCGCCATCCACGGTCGTCATCAGGCCAGTGAACGAGTCGCCCGCGCCACCCCCACGTGGCGCCCAGGCGAGCGCCGCCACTGACGGATCGGAGGCGTCCACGACCAATTCGCAGCCGTTGGCGGTTGGAGTAGATGGCACGGACTGAGCAGGCAGCCAGGATGCGCCTCGATCAGGTGTGCGCCAGATATTGATGAGGCCAGTAACCGCCACGCTAGCAGTGACGGAGCAGGCATACGCGCTTTCCCCGTCGTCGGCAACGGCGGTCACCTCGCCCGGCGCTGATGTGATGGCGGGCTGCCAGGTGAGTGGATGCGCGGGCCGCAAGTCGGGCGTCGCGGTCGGCATTGGCGTAGATGTGCCTGCCGGCGCAAGCGTCATCGTCGGCGTAGTGCGAACGGATATACCGGCGCGCTGGAGGTTCGACATCGTCAGGAAGCCGAGAGTGAGCAGGAGCACGGCGGCGAGCGCGCCCAGCTTGTTCCACGATTGGCGTGAGAGCGTTACACCAGGAAGGTGGAATCTGCTCCGGGAATGGGTCATTGGCGTGGAGGCGGCGAAAGTTCGCCAGAGACGTTCGTCGGGTTCAGGCGGGCGCTCGGAGCGCAGTACGGCGGCGAGATCGGCAAACGCGGCGAGTCGAGCGCGACAGGTAGGACACGTCTCAGCATGCGCCGCGAGGTGAGCGGCTTCGGCGGGGCTCAGCGCCTCGTCGCGAAGAGCGGAGAGCGTGCGCTCGGCGATTGCGAGAGGGCATGCGGGCAGATTGGGCGCCTCTGGGGTAGCCATTAGCGGGCCTCCTCCCGATAGCGGTCGCGAAAATCACTTCTGGCCCGCCAGAGGAGCGTCTTGGCCGCGCCGGTGGAGACGCCGAGCGCGACGGCGACCTCCTCACACGAGAAACCATAGACCTCACGCAGGACGAGCGCGGCGCGATGTCGTGGAGCGATACCCATGAGGGCGCGGCGCACCGTGTCGGCGTCGGCAATGTGGGAGGCGTAGTCGGCGGATGTGGCTACAGCGGTCACGCCGTTCGCGATGGTTAGGGTGTCGAGAGAGACCGCCTTGCCAAGCGCGGTTGCCCGCCCGCGCAGATGATTCAGCGCGAGATGCGTGGCGACACGAAAGAGCCAGCCGCCGGGCCGCTCGTAATCGCGCACTTTAGCGAAGTGACGCCAGGCGCGCAGAAACGTCTCCTGGGTCAGATCGTAGGCAGCCTGCTCATCGCCGGTCATGCGCCAGAGATAGGTGAAGATGTCGCGCTGATGCGCGTGAAAAAACGGCTCGAACTCACGGAGACCCGCCCGGGATTCCGTCTGCCCTGTGTTGACGTTCACGGCCGCGGCCGATTCGCCGTGCTCCACGGCCAGCAGCAGTCGCCGCCAGATCGTCTCAGCCACCGTCGCGTTCACATGACCAGATCGTGCTCGTCTGCGCGTGGCCCACGTCTCTGAAACTGCCGCACGTGCCATCTTGCACTCCATCACCGCATGAGTTCGCGCGTCCCATCATTGGTACACAACGAACACACACGGCGAGAGATGGAAAGGTCACTCGAACTCCGAACGACGGCGACTCCCCCTCTCCTTATGGGAGAGGGGGCTGGGGGTGAGGTCAATAACTACCGCGCCCGCTCGTACTGCGCCGGCCAGGTGATCTCCTGCTTCAGCGCGGCGGCGGCCAGTAGCGGCCAATGGGGGTTGCGCAGCTCCTCGCGCGCGAGGGCGACGAGGTCCGCCTGCCCGCTACGAATGATCTGATCGGCCTGCGCCGGCTGTGTAATCATGCCGACGGCGATGGTGGGCATGCCAGCCTCCCGGCGCACACGCTCCGCGAACGACACCTGATAGCCGGCGCCGACGGGGATGTGGATACCCGCCACGTTGCCGCCGCTGGAACAGTCCATCGCGTCCACACCCTCCCCGCGCAGCAGGCGGGCTAGCTCGACCGTCTGATCTACTGTCCAGCTTGGCGTCCCCGGCTGATCGTCCAGCCAATCCGTCGCCGAGACGCGGACGACGAGCGGGAGCGCCTCCGGCCAGACGCGCCGAATCGCCCGCACGACCTCCAGCGTTAGCCGGACGCGGTTGGCGAACGAGCCGCCATACTCGTCGGCGCGGTGATTGCTGACGGGCGAGAGAAACTCATGCAGCAGGTAGCCGTGCGCCGCATGCAACTCGATGATGCGGAAGCCAGCGGTGAGGGCGCGCTCCGCGCTCGTGGCGAACGCCGCGATCACCTCCTGAATCTGAGGCGGGGTGAGCGCTTCCGGCGTACCATAGCCCGCCGCGAATGGAAGCGCGGTCGGCCCGACCGGCGTCCACCCGCCGCGCGCCTGATCCACTAGAACGCCCTCATCCCACGGGCGCGCCGTGCTCGCCTTGCGGCCCGCGTGGGCGAGCTGGATGCCGGGAACCGCGCCCCGCGCGCCGACGAATCGGGTGACGCGCGCCAGCGGTTCGATCTGCTCGTCGTTCCAGAGACCGAGGTCCTGCGGGCTGATGCGGCCCCGCGCCTCAACCGCCGTCGCCTCGGTGAAGACGATGCCCGCGCCGCCCACCGCGAAACCGCCCAGATGGACGAGATGCCAGTCGGTCGCCACGCCGGTCTGGTCCTCGATGGAGTACTGGCACATCGGCGAGACGACGACACGATTGCGCACGCGCACATCCCGCATCTGGAGTGGATCAAAGAGGCGCGCGGGATGGAGTGGGTTATGGGCAACCGAGCCGGTAGTCGCCTGTGTATCGGCGGCGGGTGACATCTGGGTCAGCACGGAGGGTCCCTCTCAAAAAAGTGTGGCGGCACGCCATATGAAGCGCGGCGCACTCACAATACTTCCCTAAGCATAGCATGGATGGGCCACGTCCGCGCGGTCACGGCCCATGCCTTCACGCGAGACACACGCCGCGCCGCGTGCGGTGGCCCGCGCACTATGATGCGCGCAGGTGCGCAATGATCGCGTCGGTCACTTCGGCTGTGTTCGCCGTGCCGCCGAGGTCGCGCGTCTTCATCCCGGACGCCAGGACAGCTTCCATTGCGTCAAGGATGCGCTTCGCGGAGTCGGCATAGCCAATGTGCTCGAGCATCAGGGCCGCGGACCAAATCGCGCCGGCTGGATTCGCGATACCCTGGCCGGCGATGTCCGGCGCTGAGCCATGGATTGGCTCGAAGAGAGAGGGGAATCTACGTTCTGGATCGAGGTTCGCGGAGGCCGCGATGCCGATGGAGCCGGAGACCGCCGCTGTTATCTCCGAGAGGATGTCACCGAACAGATTGGAGCCGACTATGACGTCAAACTGCCGTGGGCGGAGCACCAGTTGCGCGCAGAGCGCGTCAAGATGCATGAGCGACGCTTCCACAGTCGGGAACTCCGCTCCCACCTGCCGAAACACCTCGTCAAAGAATGGCATCGTAATGCTCAGGCCATTCGACTTCGTGGCCCCGACAAGTCGCTTCTTGCGACGCATGGCGAGCTGATACCCATAGCGCACGACGCGCTCGACGCCTCGTCGCGTAAAGATGCTCTCCTGCACGGCGACCTCATGAGGTGTCCCGCGATAGATGCGCCCGCCGGCGTCCGAATACTCACCCTCCGTATTCTCCCGGACCACCGCGATATCTATCTCGCCAGGATTCGCCAGCGGGCTGGTAACTCCATGAAGCAGGCGAACGGGTCGCAGGTTCACGTACTGATCGAGGCCGCGCCGCATAGGGATGAGTAGGCCCCACAGCGACACGTGATCGGGGACAGTGGGCCAGCCGACGGCGCCGAAGTAGATGGCGTCAAAGCCTTGCAAGGTTTCCAGTCCGTCTTCAGGCATTAGACGTCCGTGCGCAAGATAGTACTGGCAGCCCCACGGGAAGTCGGTGAAATGCAGCGTCAGCGTCGGATCCATATCAGCCGCCGTATCTAACACGCGCTTTCCCGCCGCGATGACCTCCGGGCCGATGCCGTCACCCGGTATGACCGCAATGTGTGCCATCGTACTCTCCGTTTTCCACTCGCTCTACAGACTTGGCGCCGCGCTCTGCGCTCCTCCATTGTACGCGCGGCAGCAATAGAGTTGCGAAGCGCGCACGCGCGTCATGCCCGCTGAATCTCGGCGGCCAGCAGGTGCTTCTGGACCTTGCCGAGCGCGTTGCGCGGCAGCGACTCGACGAACACGACGCGGCGCGGCTTCTTGTAGCTGGCCAGCCGCTCACGGCAGTACGCAACAAGCTCGTCCGCGCTCACGGCGGCTCCATCCACCGGCACGACCACCGCGACCACCTGCTCGCCGAGGTCCGCGTCCGGCAGGCCGAGCACGGCCACCTCCGCGACGGCAGAGTGCGCCGCCAGCGCATCCTCCACCTCGCGCGGATAGATATTGTAGCCGCCGCTGATGATGAGCTCACGCGCGCGGCCCGCGATGGTATAGTAGCCGTCCGCGCTCCGCCAGCCGAGGTCGCCCGTCTTGAACCAGCCATCCTCCGCGAAGGCGTCGGCGGTGGCGTCGGGCCGGTTCCAGTAGCCCGCGAACACATGCGGGCCGCGCACTTCGATCTCGCCCGTGTCGCCGTCGGGGAGTGGGCGCCGCGTCTCTGTATCCACCACGCGCGCCTCCTGCCCTGGAAAAGGGCCACCGACGGCGCCCGCGCGCCGCTCGCCCTCGTAGGGATTGGTCAGGTTCATAATGGTTTCAGTCATCCCATACCGTTCGAGAATCTTCTGGCCGAAGACGCGCGCGAACGCCGCGAAGAGGTGGCTATCGAGCGGCGCTGATCCGGAGACGTAGAGGCGCAGACGATGCGCGGGCGCTCCCGTTCGCTCCGCCTCCGCGAGAAGTCGCCGGTACATCGTCGGCACGCCGAAGAACATCGTCACGTTTGCGTCGGTATTGAGGATGCCCAGGATTTCGGCGGCGTCGAAGCGGCGGCGCAGAATGACGCTGGCTCCGGTGGAGAGCGTGCCGTGCATGCCGACCATCAGGCCGTGCGTATGAAACAGCGGGAGCGCCAGCAGCAGGCGATCCGCGGCTGTCCAGCCCCACGCCGTCGTCACCGCCGCGATGTTCGCCACCAAATTTCGGTGGAGCAGCAGCGCGCCCTTCGCGCGACCCGTCGTGCCGGAGGTGTATGCAATGACGGCGGGCGCGTCCGCATCGGGCATGGAGAGCGGCGTCTCGGCCCCGGCGTCGCCACGGGCGAGAAACTCCTCGAAGCCCACGGCGCTCCCCATCACCGTATGCGTAGGGTTGGCGTCGTACACGATCACGAGCGCCTCAAGGTCCGGCGCGGCGAGCCCGCTTAGCTCCATCGAGCCGGGCACGGTTGTCACACACAGGCGCGCGCCGGAGTCGGTCAGGATGTGGCTAAGCTCAACCTGCCGGTACTGCGCGTTCACCAGCACGACGACGCCACCAGCCAGATGGACGCCCAAGTACGCTACGACGAACTCCGGGCAGTTCTCCAGAAACAGCGCGACGCGATCACCCGACGCCAGGCCCCACGCGCGCAGCGCCCGCGCCATCCCCTCGACTCGCGCGTAGAGCGCGCCATAGGTGATGGTCTGCCCCTCGAAGATGATCGCGGGCCGCTCCGGTTCTCGCGCCGCATGGTCGCGCACCGCTTCGACAATCGAGCGCATGTACCCCCCTCACGCTCTATGATAGGCGATTCCGGGCGCGAATTGCTTGCCGGAGCTTATCCCGGAGAGCGCCCACAGCGCCACCGGATGCCCCTGTTCGTCGAAAGAAACCGTAAGAATGCCATAGTGCTCGAGCTGCGTTGCAGTGACCGGCGTCCACGCGCTCGCGCCGGGAGATAACTTGTACACATCGGGATCGCTCGGATTCACCGCGCCGCCCTGGACATTCGTCTGGATGCTGTAGTACGACCCGTCCGGCGTCATGCGTACCGGCTCCTCCATGAACGTGCCAGGCTCTTTGGCGGGTAAGGCCGTCCACGTCTGCCCGGCGTCGCGCGAGACCTCCGCGCCGTTGCCGTTCTGATTGTCGCCCACGAGTGTCTTGCCGTCCGGCTGCAATTGGAAATTGAGCGGGACCGCTCCGGTCGGCGTGATGAGCGTCCACGTCGCGCCATTGTCGCTCGTCCAGGCGATGCGACAGACAATGTTGTTGAGACATGACATGTCGCTAGGTGTCAATCCGGAGGCGTAGATCCCCACGTAATAGGTCGAGCCGA
>DATEGV010000477.1:0-12536 GCA_035279925.1 Ktedonobacterales bacterium
CGGCGCATTGGGCGCGGCTGGCCGCCGGCGCGCTGATCCCCGCCGGCGCCGGTCTCTACGCGATCTACTGCTGGATGAAATTCGGCGATCCGCTGGCCTTCGCGCACGCGCAGCACGTCTGGGGGCGGACCGCGCAGGCGCCGTGGGTGACGCTCGCCAGCGCGATTGGCGGCCTTTTCCAGAGCTCCACGGGCGGCTCCGTGGCCTCCGCACATCTGCTGCTGAATCTGGCGGCGGTGCTCGTGTTCCTGGCGCTGCTTGTTCCCATTTTCCGGCTCCTGCCCGCGAGCTATGGCCTCTATTCGGTCGCGGTCATCCTGTATTTTCTGACCTTCGCCGTCGCGGGCAGTACGTTTGCCTTGCAGGGCGACGGCCGCTATGTTTTGATGGTATTCCCAGCGTTTATGGCGTTGGGCGCGCTCGGTCGCCGGCGCTGGATACACGAGGGGCTGCTTATCGTTATGCTGCCCATGTTGGCGATTCTGGCGGGCCATTATCTGCTCGGTCTGGCGACCGGTTAGAGGAGAGTGCGATGCCGGCGACTGAACGCGCGAACGGCGACATGGAGACTGGTGACGACGCTGGCGCCTCTCAAGGCGAAAGCGCGCCGGCCGCGCTTGTGGTCGCCGAGGAGCCGGGTGAGTGGACGCCCGCCGCCGTCACGTATGTCGCGCCTGAGCAGCTTCCCGCGTCGGCCTCCGCCTTTGACGACCCGGAGCTTGCCTACTGGGTGGCTCTCAATCGGGTGAAGGGCATCGGGCCGGCGCGGTTTCGCGCGCTGCTGGAGGCGTTCGGCTCGGCGGAGGCGGCCTGGCGTGGGACGCTGGCGGATTGGCTGGCGGCGGGGCTGGACACGCGCACGGCGCACTCCTTCGACGAGCAGCGGCGGCGTATCGTCCCGGAGGCCGAGGTTGAGCGGCTGGTGCGGCTGCGTGTCTCCGCGCTGCGCCTGACGGACTCCGGCTATCCCCGGCTGCTGCGCGAGGCGCCGATGCCGCCGCCGGTGCTCTACCTGCGCGGCGCGATCACCACGGAGGACGAGTGGGCGGTGGCGGTGGTCGGCACACGGCGAGCGACGACGTATGGCCGGCAGATCACGGAGCGGCTCACCTCGGAGCTCGCGGCGCAGCGCATCACCATTGTCAGCGGCCTGGCGCGCGGCATAGACACACATGCCCACACGGCGGCGCTGGAGGCCGGCGGGCGCACCATCGCCGTGCTCGGCTGCGGGCCCGATCTCGTATACCCGCCAGAGAACGCCCGCCTGGCCGCGCGCATCGTAGAGAGCGGCGCCGTCGTCACCGAGTTCGCGCCCGGCACGCAGCCCGACGCCGGCAACTTCCCCGCGCGCAATCGCCTCATCAGCGGGCTTTCGCTGGGGGTGCTGGTCACGGAGGCTCCGGTGGATAGCGGCGCGCTGATTACGACGCGCTTCGCCGCGCAGCAAGGGCGCGATGTCTTCGCCGTGCCGGGCAATGTCACGTCACGTGGCAGCGCGGGCGCGAACCGACTGATCCAGGACGGCGCGAAGCTGGTCCTCGAGGTCAACGACATCCTGACCGAGCTGAACCTGCACATGGTTCCGCAGCAGATGGAGCTGCGCGAACTGCTGCCGGAGACGGACGCGGAGGCGCTGATTCTCGGCCAGCTCGACCCCTCCGGCGAGCCGCGCCACATTGACGAGATCTGCCGCGCGACCGGCCTACCCGTCGCGGAGGTCTCCGGCACGCTCATCATGCTCGAATTGAAGGGGCAGACGTCGCTGGTCGGCCCGATGACCTATGCGCGGGCGCGGTAAGGCCGGACCCCTGCCTGACCCTCCCTACACCCTTGCTGCGCTGTCGTATACTATCTATAGACCCCCTCCCAGGGGGTATGGGTACAACGCGACGAAGGAGGGGAACTATGCGCGCCGACAAGGCCGACGTTCTCAAACGACTCAACTACATCGAGGGGCATCTCGGCGGCATACGCAAGATGGTCGAAGAGGACAAATACTGTGTAGACATCCTGCGCCAGACCTACGCCGTCCGCAAGGCCATCGAGAAGCTCGAAGCCGTGATCCTCGAAGACCACCTGCATGGCTGCGTGGCCGAGGGCATCCGCGACGGGCGCGACGACGCCGTGATTGATGAATTGATGCAACTCTATAACCTCGCGGGCAACCGATAGCTGGCGGCAAAAAGGACACCCAGACATGGAAACGATACAGAGCCAGCGCTCGGCGACCGAGACGAATATGACGAATCCGACGGTAGAGGCTCTCGGCGGCGCGACGACAACGCTATCGCTGGAAGGGATGACCTGCGCATCCTGCGCCATGCGCATCGAGAAGGGGCTGCGCAAGGTGCCCGGCGTCGCGTCGGCGAGCGTCAACCTCGCCACCGAGCGGGCGAACGTCTCCTATGATCCATCGGTCGCCAGCGTCGCGGACCTCGTCAAGAAGGTCGAGGCGACCGGCTACAAGGCCGCGCTCCTCGCGCCCGCCACGCTCGCTCCTTCGCCGTCGCCGCGATCTGCTCCCGCCCAGACGCCCGTCACCGCCACCCTGGCGAGCGCGGAGACCGGACCGGATGAGGAGACACTGCGCCGCGAACGCGACCTGCGCCACAAGCGACGCACGCTCCTGCTGGGGATTGTCCTGTCAATCCCTGTTGTCCTGCTCTCGATGTTCGCCATGAACGGCTTCGCCGGTGAAAATTGGCTGCTGCTGGCGCTGACCGCGCCCGTCTGGGCGTATGTCGGCCTGGATTTCCACCGGACTTCGCTGCGCGTGCTACGCCACTTCAGCGCGAATATGGATGTGCTGGTGAGCCTGGGGTCCACGGCGGCGTTCGTGATGAGCGTCGTGGCGACGGTCGCGCCCCAGGTTGTTGGCGACGTGACCTTCTATGACACGACGGCCCTGATCGTCACCCTCATCTATCTCGGCAAGTATCTTGAAGCACGGGCCAAGGGACGCGCGAGCGAGGCGATCAAGCGGTTGGCGGGTCTGCGCGCAAACACCGCGCATGTCGTGCGCGGCGGCCAGGAGATTGACCTGCCCATCGAGCAGGTGATCGTCGGCGATGAGTTGATCGTGCGCCCCGGCGAGAAAGCCCCGGCGGATGGCGTCGTGCTCTCCGGCGCGTCGGCGGTGGACGAATCCATGCTCACCGGCGAGAGTCTGCCCGTCGAGAAGGGTCCGGGCGACACCGTGATCGGGGCGACGATCAATCAGACGGGCATGCTGCGCGTGCGGGCGACGCGCGTCGGCGCGGACACGATGCTGGCGAGCGTCATTCGCATGGTCGAACAGGCGCAAGGCTCGAAGGCTCCCATACAGCGGCTGGCCGACACCGTGGCCGGCGTGTTCGTGCCAGCGGTGCTTGTCATCGCGCTGCTCACCTTCGCGGGCTGGACCGTCGCGGGCTACGCCTTCGGGTTCGCGCAACAGCCGGGCATGGCGTCCGGCGCGGGGGGCGTCGCGCAGCCGTGGATCGCGGCGCTGGTCGCGGCGATTGCCGTGCTGGTGGTGGCGTGCCCGTGCGCGCTGGGCCTGGCGACACCGACCGCCATCATGGTGGGAACGGGCCAGGGCGCGGAGCAGGGCGTGCTCATCAAGGGCGGCGAGAGCCTGGAGCGTGTTCAGGCGGTGCGCGCGGTCGTGCTGGACAAGACCGGCACCATCACACGCGGCAAGCCCGAACTGACCGATGTGGCCGTCATCGGCGCCGGCTTGACCGAGGCTGAACTGCTGCGCTTAGCTGCGGCGGTCGAGCGCGTTTCGGAGCATCCGCTGGCGCGGGCCATCGTCGAAGGAGCCTCGGCGCGCGGGGTGACCGACCTGCCCGCGGTCGAGACGTTCCAGGCGGCTCCAGGCGGCGGCGTGATCGCCCGCGTTGAGGCGCGCGACGTGGTGATCGGGACACGGCGACTACTCGCGGAGCACGGCGTTGACGCGACCACAGCGACGGCGACGCTGGAGCGACTCGAGACCGAGGCCAAGACGGCCATGCTCCTCGCGGTAGACGGCGAGGTTGCGGGCGTGCTTGCAGTCGCAGATACCGTCAAGCCTGGCTCCGTCGAGGCGATTGCGGCGCTGGCGAGCCAGGGCGTCGCGGTCTGGATGATCACCGGCGACAACCGCCGAACAGCCCTCAGCGTCGCGGCGCGCGTCGGCATCCCGGCGGAGCGCGTGCTGGCGGAGACGCTGCCCGGCGAGAAGGCCGAGCAGGTGCGGCGATTGCAGGGTGAGGGGCTTGTGGTGGCGTTCGCGGGCGACGGCGTCAACGACGCGCCGGCCCTGGCGCAGGCGGATGTTGGCGTGGCGATGGGCTCGGGAACCGACATCGCCATCGAGGCGGCGGATATCGCCCTGGTGAAGGGCAACTTGCGCAGTCTCGTGATGGCGCTCGACCTCTCAAAGGCGACCATGCGGAAGATTCGGCAGAATCTGTTCTGGGCCTTCGCCTACAACACGGTGCTGATTCCGCTGGCCATCGCGTCACCGGCGATTCCGGGCTTGCGGGAGACGGCGCCGATCTTCGCGGCGGCTGCGATGGCGCTCTCGTCGGTTACAGTCGTCACCAATTCGCTGACGTTGGCGAGCTTTGGCCGGCGACGGAGCGTGGCGGCGGGAACGGCGACCAGCGCGGCATAGGGGCAACGCGGCGGCTCAATCGGGAGCGCCGCACGAAGTAGATGGCGTAAAGAGCGAGGCGGCCGTATCGCGCGGCCGTCGTAACAGGGGTGACAGACAATGGCGCAACAGCAGGTTCTTTCGGTGCCTGATATCAGCTGCGAGCACTGCGTTCAGGCGATCAATAAGGCGCTCGGCGCGCTACCCGGCGTTGAGTCGGTGCGCACCGATATTCCCAGCAAGACCGTGACGCTCGAGTACGATCCGGGTCAGGTCTCGATGGAGACCGTCGAGGCGACGCTTGACGACGCGGGCTACACCATCGCGAAGTGACGGTCGCGCTGGGTCGCGGGACACAAGGAAGGCGACGGGTCGTCCCCGTCGCCTGTTCTCGCCCGATGCGCTCGCTCGCGTTTGACGCGGAAACGGAGTGGCGCGCGAGAGTGATGTGGGCCGCCGGTGTCATGGCGCCGGCGCCAGACGGTCACCTGACATCGTCTCAGTCAGCTCGCATACCGTTTCGTCGTCGTCGCGGCCCGCGGAGATGGTCTTCACGAAGAAGAACACCATACTCGCCATGAACATCCAGAACGCGATCACGACAATCACCCAGATGACATCGCCAAACATCGCTGTCATCCTCTCACTACCACGGACTGGCAGTGTCCGCGTGCCGCAATTGTACCTTAATCTAAGCGAACATAATAGTGTGTCCGTGATGTGAGGAGAGCGGCATGCCGAAGCGCTGGGAGACGGTTCCGCCGTTCTTGGTCTGTCCGCTCTGCGCTGGCGCGCTCGCGGTGGATGGGGCAAGCCTGCGTTGCCCCGCGCGGCACACCTTCGACATTGCGCGCGACGGATACGTCAACCTGCTCGTCGCCACTCAGAGGCGGTCGTCGCTGCGTGGTGACAGCGCGGGTATGCTGCGGGCGCGACGCGCGTTTCTGGAGCGCGGCCACTACGCTCCGCTTGCTCAGGTGATGAGCGCGGCGGTTGGCGACCATCTGGCGCGATCTGCCCCGGCCGGACCGGCGCTCTCCGTGCTCGACGCCGGCTGCGCGACGGGCTACTACCTCGGCCATCTGCGCGCCGCGCTGGGCACGGTGACGCCAGAATTGGCGGTCTGGTTCTGCGGCGTGGATGTGTCACGCGAGGCGGCGGCGATAGCGGCGCGAGGGCATCCTGAGACGTATATCGTCGTCGCGGATTTGACCCGGCGGCTGCCGGTCGCGGACGAGTCGCTCGACGCGCTGCTCAACGTCTTCGCGCCGCGCCATCCCGCCGAATTCGCGCGTCTGCTCCGACCCGGCGGGCTGCTGCTCACGGTCATTCCGAGCGAGCGCCACCTGGAAAGTCTGCGCGGGACGTTGCCGCTCCTGGGCATCGAGGCGAACAAGCGCGACCACATTCGCGACGCCTTCGCCAGCGCGTTTGCGCTCGAGTCCAGCGCCAGCGTCGAATACGAGATGGAGCTGTCGGGAGCCGATCAGGCGGCCCTACTGGCGATGACGCCCGCGCGCCGCCATATCAGCGAACAAGATCTTGAGCGGGTCGCGGCGCTGCCCCCTCAGAGGACGCGGGCGAGCTTTGAGATTCTGCGCTTTCTGAGAGCGCGTTGAGGATACCGAAGGCCGCGCGCGAGGGCAAGAGCGCCCCAAACACAATCAGCGCCAGCCCCGCGCAGAGGACCGGCAGAAACGCGAACGCGGGCTGCCCCAGCAGGTCCCAGAGGCCGCCGCCCGCCAGCGGACCCAGGAAGGCGACACCGTAGCTGAGGGTCAGCGTGACGCCTGTCAGGCGCGCGACCTCGGAGCGCCCGGCCAGTAACGCCGGCAACGCGATCCCCAGCACGAACACGAACGCCGAGCTGCCGCCAAGCAGCGCCGCCCAGAAAGGTTCGAGCTTAGCCGGAGTGAGGAGCCAGCCGCCCATCGCGAGCAGGCAGACGACGCCCGCGCCGACAAAGGGCCAGCGCCGCCCCGCCAGTTGCTGCGCGAAGGCTGTCATGCCCAAACTGACGGGCAGTTGCGCGGCGTTGAGCGCGAGCAGCGTGACGGACGTCTCCGCGCCGTGATGGAGCGCCTGGTTGTAGGGCGCCACCCAGCCGTTGACGCCGAAGAAGATGAGGCTGCCCGAGCCGAGTACGACACCTAGCTGCCATGCCCGCACGCGCCGGTTCGCTCCCGCGTGCGCGGACGCGGTATCAGCGTGCGCCGGTTGGCGTCTCGTCGCGCGCGCCATCGCCGGAGCCGGGGGAGCCAGCGCAAGCCAGAGCGCCACGCAGATGGCCGCCGGCACGCCCCAGAGGACGAAGGTCGCCGGCCATCCATCGGCGCCGAAGAAGCGGCTCATCAGCGGCGCGGTTAGACCGGCCGCCAGCGCCTCGCCGATGATGAGGCCATCGCTATAGAGCGCGGAGACCAGCCCGATGCGCTGGGGAAACCACTGGCGCGTCAATACAGGTATGGCCGTCTGGGCGATGGCGATACCCGCGCTGAGGACGATCGTGAAGAGGTAGAGGGGGATGGCGTCGCGCCACACCGCGCGCAGCACGGCTCCCAACGCCAGCAGCCCCAGGCCAATCGCCACCGACCAGCGGCCACCGATGCGACTGGCCAGGAGTCCGCTGGGCATCGCGGCTGAGGCCATCAGGAGCACCGGCAGGGCGGTGAGGAAGCCGATGAGGGTGTGCGAGAGGCTCAGGTCGCGCTGGATCAGCGGCAGTACCGGCGGCACACCCAGGATGACGGTGCGCAGATTGACCCCGACGAAGGTAACGAGCGCGAAGATGAGAATGACGCGCCATCCACCCCCGACGCCTGACCTACGACCGCGTTCGTCCTCTCGCTTGGCGACGGGTGATGGCATGCGTTGATTCGTCCTTTCCGCCCATAGCGTACACGCGCATCGTATTATAGCGTCGCGCTCGTCGCAGCCCGTGCGGCGCCCTGTCGTGAAGTCCCACCGCGATTGACACGGCGGCGGGTGTTGCGTACAATCGCCACGCGCGTCTCTCGGCGGGACGCGCGCGCCGCCCACTCGGCGCGCCTCACACCAAGAACTACAGCTTTGCACGTATAGGGACTGTGCGGGGGTGATGATGTCGAAGGTACTTCAGACAGGGTTGTCGAGCACGGGCCGGCGGAGCGCGGCGACATGGCGGAGCGCGCTGGGGCCGCGTCTGCTCGTCGGGCTGGCGGGTGTGCTCTCGCTGCTCCTGAGCGCCTGCGGCTCATCGAGCAATTCGGTCAGCTTCTCCAAAAACCAGACGTTCTCGTGGCCGCTGGTCGGCTCCGGTGTGCAGCATGTGCAATACGACGAGGTGCTCGACCCCGCGACCGTCTCCACGGCCTGGGACGATAGCCAGGCCGCGATGCTCTACACCAGTCTGGTCACCTTCGACAACAATCTCAACGTCATCCCCGACGCCGCTCTCAAATGGGACGTAACCGGCAACGGCACGATCTACACCTTCCACCTGCGCCCCGGCATGAAGTTCAGCGACGGCACGAGCCTGACGGCCGCGGACTTCGCCTACAGCATCAACCGCGCGCTGGACCCGAATCTGTGCGTGAAGGTAGACGCCAAGACCTATGGGCCGAACGCGGGCGGCGAATGCACCGCCGATCCGACCACCACGCCGCCCAGTTATCCCATCGCGGCGAGTTATCTCAACTATATCCTTGGCGCGCAGAATCGCCTCGCCGGCACGGCCAGCACGCTGATCGGTCAGGGCGACGACGCCACCAAAGGCCTGGACGTGATGGACGATCAGACCCTGCGTATCCGCATCACCTCGCCGGTCGGCTTCTTCCTGGAGGCGCTGACCTACCCGACGGCGATGCCGGTCGAGCGCAAGCTGGTGGATGACCCGGCGAACGCGGGCGGCACGTGGGTGAATCATCTCGATCAGGGCGGCTGCTCCGGGCCGTGGATGGTGAAATCCTACGGCAACAACGGTGGTCTTGTGATGGTCCCGAACCCGTATTGGCAGCAGGCGTGGAACAAGAAGCTGACGCTGACGGAGGTGGACCGACCCATCGCGCTCTCGTCCGACGTGAGCTATCACAACTATCAGCAGGGGCAGTATGATCTCACCCCGGTACCCACGAACCAGTATTCATTCGCGCGCAGCCAGGACGACTTCAATGAAGTGCCGACCCTGACGACGCGCTACTTCGGGCTGAACTGGGACCGCCCGCCGTTCGACAACCTGCTCGTGCGCCGGGCCTTCGCGCTCTCGCTCAATAAGCAGCTCCTCGTAGATCGCGTGGAGAACGGCGGCGCGACGCCGACCAACCATATCGTCCCGCGCGGCATGCCTGGATACTACGCGGACCTGAAGAATCCGCCGCCGGACGGCACGCAATCCCTGACGGGCAACCAGGCGGCGGCAGTCAACGATCTCAAGCAGGCCATCCAGACTTGTACGAGCGCCACCCCCGGCGTCGGCACGGCGTCGGCGAGCCTGGACTACTGCCCGTATATCGTCAACGGCGCGAAGTCGCAGCCGATCGTGCTTGATGCGCCCAAGAACGCGACACAGGACGATCTGGCGTCGAGCGCGGCGCAGTTGTGGACCAGCGTCCTCGGCGTCAACGTGCAGGTGAATATCATCGAAAAGGGCTACTACAACAATCTCTATCCGGGCAGCCAGGCTCAGGCGTGGATCGCCGGTTGGATCGCCGACTATCCCGATCCGCAGGACTGGCTGACGTTGCAGTTCACCGGTGGGGCGAACAACTCCAACAACTTCTCCGATGTCAACCAGGCAGACCTCAACTCGCTGCTGCAACAGGCGGACGTGCAACAGGACTCGACCAAGCGGTACCAGATGTACAACCAGGCGGAGCAGCAGATCATAGACAACGTCGCGTGGATACCGATCCAGCAGGAGAAGCTGTACTGGCGTCAGCGCACCTGGGTGCATGGGTTCAGCCAGGATCAGCTCGGTCTGATGATTGACCTGAACTGGTCGGACGTCTACATCGCGCAGCACTAGGGCGAACCGGCCCGCTCCGCCGCGACACCTGACCTCACCCCCCAGCCCCCTCTCCCGCGAGGAGAGGGGGAACTCGACCCGCGAGCGCCGTATCTCATCGCGCGGAGTCGCTTGACGCGCCGGTTGGGCAACGTCTACGATACAGCCCAGCAGGGCGCGGACCGCGCTTTTGAGCCTACTCGCGTTGGCGCCTGGCGCAACCCGTGGTCGTACCATCAGGTATGGAGACTGGAGAACGGCGCTTCACTGTCCGTTTGCGGCAGTGATTCACCGCTCAGTCGGCGCGGGCCATGACAGGGATCCGCGATCCCTTCCCTCCTCGCGGAGCGCGGCGGCGACTACGGACTTTCCACGCGGCAGGAGACTCCCATGCAGAGTATAGATGACGGCCAGGCGCGCGATTCCGACGCGCCGCCCCCGTGGCGTCCCGCGCAGGGATTCTCGAGCCAATCGGAGGCTGGCGTCGCGCAGGTCATCCTGACGGCGGTGTTGGTGGCGGTGGCGTTCGCCGCGGGATGGTTCGGCAACGGCTTCGTGACGAGCGCGAACGTCGCGACGGGCGATCAACGCCTCATCATCCAAGCGTGGAACGATATAGACCGCAACTTTGTCGTGACCAGCGCGATAGATCACCAGAAGATGGCGTACAGCGCGATTCAGGCGATGGTGAATAGCCTGGGCGACACGGGCCACAGCCGCTTTGAGACGGCCGATCAGCTGAAGGCGGAGCAGAACTCGCTGAACAACACGCCGACCGTCGGCATCGGCGTCTACCTGAGCGGGGGCGGCAGCCAACCGCTGCAAATTGTCGCGATCATCCCCAATGCGCCAGCGTCTAAAGTCAACCTGCGCCCCGGTGATTTGATCGTCGCGGTCAATGGAACCAGCATAAAGGGCAAGACCTTCGATGAGGTTCATACGCTGATCTCCGGCACGGAAGGCACGAAGGTGACGCTGACCATCATCCGGCCCAGCGTCAGCCCCACCGCGACCTTCGACGTGGTGATTACGCGCGGCAAGTTCGTCTCGCCGACCGTCGCCAGCTTTGTCATCCCCGGCGAGAATATAGCCGACATTCTGCTCTACCAGTTCTCGTCGGACGCCGACGCGCAGATCAGTAAAGCCATCAAGGCCGCTGAGGATGCGCACGTCAAAGGGATCGTTCTGGACCTGCGCGACAACCCTGGCGGCCTGCTCGACCAGGCCACGGCGGTGTCCAGCGAGTTCTTGCCGAAGGGCGAGACGGTGTTCATAGATCGGAAGCGCAGCGGCTCGTCGAAGCAGATCTCGTCATGTGGCTGCATAGGCAACCAGATTCCGCTGGAGATTCTGGTGAACAACAACACCGCCAGCGCCGCCGAGATCACGGCGGGAGCGATCAGCATCAACCGACCGGCCGTGCATCTCATCGGCCAAACTACCTTCGGCACCGGGACCATCCTCACCCAGTTCATGCTCTCGGACGGCTCGGCGCTGTGGCTCGGCTCTGAGGAGTGGCTGCTGCCGAATGGGCAATCCGTCTATCACAAAGGTCTCACGCCCGATCAGCCAGTGGCGCTGCCGCAAAACGTCACGCCCCTCTCGCCGCTGGTGGCGTCTCAGGAAAACTACAGCCAACAGCAGGTCCTCGATTCGGGTGACACACAGCTGCTACAGGCGCTGAAAGATCTGAACGGGTAGGGTTCGCACTCCTAAGGCATCCGCGCCTGCGAGATGGACGCGCCGGGACTGGCGCGACTTGCGGGACTGGCGCGCTTCGGGCTGTGGGAGCCGATTCACGTTCCCTTTCCTCGGGCAAACGCTTGCGCATGATTGACAAGCGATGAACGAACCCGCGCCGGAGGAACCGGCTGCTGTCTAGGCGTTTCACGCGTCGAGGTTGTGCGACCCAGGATGGCGTTCCTTCGCCGATGTCGCGTCCACATCCTTTTGGGATTCCTGAGCCCGCGAAGCCGTTTGTTCGCACGAATCGTGCCTGACGCCGCTATCTCCGCACGCCCGCCATAAACCGCGTGGACTACGTGAAGTTACCCACACCGTCCGCTCGCGTTGCACACTGTATATATAGCAACTTGCCTAGCGAATGACATCGCGGTAAGATTGCCGCCGGCATGAGGCAATCGTGCGCTCTTGGTGACTCAAATTGCTGGCTTTCTTTCAGGATTTGGCTGCGCGGCGGGACGTCGCGGAGTATTGGTTGGTATGCTAGTGGATGGGTGGAAATGAGAACTATCACGCTTCGACGGCGAGCGCCTTTGCTGCTCAGCGCGCTGACGCTGCTACTGGGTACGGCGGCTATCGGTGGAACCTTCGCGCTGACGCGCGCGACCCGAGCGGCGCCGCCGCATCAATCCTCACCGTGGAAGCCCGTGGATCACGCGGGCGAGCAGGCGTATTGGAACGCGCGCAACGGCTCCATTACGGGACAAGACCTGGCGAACGCGCGGGCGCAGGCGGCCAAGCTGCCTGCCGCCAAGCAACTACCGGCTACCACGCACGCCGGGGGAGCTGGCGGCGCGATCGCGCAACCGCCGTCGAGTATGTGGCATCCGATTGGCCCCGCGCCCATCAATGTAGGGAACGTAACGACCGATGCGGGGCGCGTCTCCGCGCTGGCGGTGGACCCGACGACCTCCGGGGCGAGTACGGTGATTTATCTCGGCGCGGCCGGGGGCGGTGTCTGGAAGAGCTTGGATAACGGGGCCTCCTGGACTCCCATCACCGACGGGCAACTCAGCCTGGCCATCGGCTCCATCGCGCTCGATCCCAACAACAGCCAGATCGTCTACGCCGGGACGGGCGAGCCGAATCAGAGCGGAGACAGCTACTTCGGCGACGGCATCCTCAAGTCCACGAATGGCGGCGCGAGCTGGACGCTAGAGGGCCAGTCCTTCTTTGGCGACCGCATCAACT
>DATEGV010000478.1:0-2855 GCA_035279925.1 Ktedonobacterales bacterium
GTGTAGACGGAGGTTCTTAGCGAAAACATAGCTGGCCGATGGAGACGGGAAACGGGGAATGAGCGACAAACGGGGCTTGGGGATGGTGGCCTCAGCGCGGCAGGGAGGCGAGGGCGCGCTCGACATGTTCGGCATAGAGACGCTCGCCGAGGCGATTCAGGACGGCCAGCGATTGCTCGTAACGTTGGCGAGCCTGTTGGGATTCGCCTTTCGCCGCGTGCAGTTGACCATAGACGTACAGCGCCTTGGCTTCGGCATAGGGGTACGGCATCTCGGCCGCCATGCCCAACGCCTCGTCCAGCAATGCGGACGCATCCATCCACTGCCCACGCCGCACGGCAAGCAGCGCCTGAATGCGCAGTGCGTCTACAAGCGTGGAGCGAGCATTCTGCGCCCTGCCTCTTGCGACGGCGCTCTCGATGAGATCGAGCGCTCGCACCCCATCGCCAAGATCCGCGTACGCCCAGGCCGCGAACGGGTAGGCGAGCAGAGTATGGACCTCGGTTGCGCTTGATTGGCTGGCGATGAGCGGCTCCAGACGAGCGAGGGCCTGCTCCGCATGTCCGGCCACCAGATCAGCCTCCGCGAGCAAGCTCTTAATGGAGAGCTGAGTGTCCAGTCGCTTGTGTTTCCGCGCAAGTGTCATGGCTCGGTCGAGCAGTTGCGCCGCGGTCGCCTCGTCCCCTTCCGCAAGGGCATGCATGCCGAATCCATACGGCGGTATCAACGAGACGAAAGAGTCTTCCGAGCGCCCAATCACTTCGGCGACGCGGTGAAGGTCTTCTCGCGCCTCACGCCACGCCCCACGGTAGTATGCGGAGCCCGAGCGATTCGAGAGTATGGTTGCAATCGCGTCTGGATCCGTCATCTTGACCGCAACATCTACCGCTTCGTCAAGATAGCGCCGCTCTTGTGCGTACGCGCCGACAAAGTCACTGATATACGCGAGATTGTTCAGCAAGTACGACAGCAGACGGAGATCTCCCGTTTCGCGGGCGAGGGGTAGCGCCGCGTCCAAGATGCGCTCGCTCTCCGCCAGCCTACCTTCGAGGAACATCTGCGAACTGCCGCGCACGAATTCCACCCATCCAATGAGGGGCTTGTTCTGTGTTGATTTGGCAAGCTCAGCGGCCTGTGTGCTTGCATCGAGCGCTTCCTGGTAACGGGAGCTTCGATAGAGGATTCTGGCCCACACAAGCTGGAGTTGTCCCGCGGTCTCCACTGAAATGCGGTCCTCGATGCGCTCGTCGCGAATCGCTTCGATCAGTCGAAGGCCGGCGGCATGATCTCCACGTCGAGAAAGCGTCTCCCCAGTTTGAGCCGTGGTGCGCGCATACCCCTGAAGATCCCCAACACGCTTGTATTCTTCCGTGGACCGCTTGAACGCGCGCAGTGACTCGTCGAGGCGTACCTGTACGGAAAACGCCATCCCCAGTTTTTCGTACATACGCGCCTCATCGGCCCCTGCACTGCCCCGCTCAAGCAGCGCGAGCGCACGGCGATAGAGCCGTTCCACATCACCCCAGGCGTACAGTCGCTGCGCCTGGTCACCCGCGCGCTCATAGTACGCGATCGCCTGGTCCATCTTCCCCGCGCGGTCGTAGTGGCTCGCGATCTGTTCGCTGACCGCGTCGAGCGCGCCCACGTGCGCTTCTTCGAGCGATTCGGCGATGCGCCTGTGGAGTATGCGCCGCCGCGCCGCGCTGAGGCCCAGATAGGCGACCTCACGCAGCTTGTCGTGGCTGAAGTCGTAGGTGTCCACCGAGCGTTCACGGACGATCCGCCGCTGCCACAGCTCCTCCAGCCCAGCAAGCGTACGCGCCTCCTCACCGCCGTTGACCCGCGCCAACACATCGAAACTGAACTCGCGGCCGATGGTTGCGGCGGCTCCCAGTAGCTCGCGCACGGCGGGCGTCACCTGCGCCAGCCGTCCGGCGATCAACTCTTGCAGGTTCGGCGGGAGCGTAGGCGCCGCCGTGGGGTCGTCGCTCGCGTTTTCCCACCGGGCGGGGTAGCCGGCACGGATAAACTGAACGATGAACAGCGGATTGCCCTCCGATTCGGCAAACAGCCGCGACGCAATCGAATCGGCGAGCGGATGGCCGGCAAGCTTCTCGGCCAGCGTGGCGGTCTCCCGTGCGCTCAGCGGCCCCACATCGAGCTCTGTGATCACCTCGTCGTGACGAAGCGTTTCCAACAGCGAGACCAGCGACTGATTGGCCGCGGACTCCTCGGCGCGCAGTGTCGCGACCACGAGCAGGGGCGTTGGCGTCGCCGAGCGTATCAGGGAGTGTAGCCAATCCAGCGTCTCGCGGTCGCACCAATGGAGATCGTCCAGCAGGAGCAGGAGGGGCTTTCCAACCGCGCGGAAGGTCCGGCGCAGGGCTTCGAAGAATCGCTGGCGCTGCCAATCCTCGGTGAGCGGGCCAGGTTGGGGCAGTGTGGGACGCTCGACGAGGAGCTCGGGCACAATGCGCGCCGCCTCGCTCAACCAGAGATCGTCCAGGCCGATCAGGGCCGGCCAGAGCGCGTCCGAACGCAACCAGGCGGTAAGGGGAGCGTATGGCTGCGAGCCACCCATGGCGTATGATCGCGCGCTTGCGGACGCAATGCCGCGCTGCTCCGCCCGCCGCCGCAGCTCCTCCGCCAGTCGCGTCTTGCCGGCGCCAGGTTCGCCCACGATGAGCGCGAGCTGCGGGCGCTCTCTCGACGCGCGCCATGCCGACATTAGCCGCGCCCATTCCCGCTGGCGACCGACAAACGGGGAGAGGGCGGGACGGACCACCTGCGCGGGTGGCGGCGCATGCGGTGGAGCGCCGACCTGGGGGTCAGGTCGGGTGGCCGGCGGGCGCTGT
>DATEGV010000479.1:0-15057 GCA_035279925.1 Ktedonobacterales bacterium
GAAGCACCAGAACGTGAGCGGCAGCTTGCGGCGCAGGCCGCCCATCTTCGCCATGTCCTGCTCGCCGCCGAGCGCGTGGATGACGGCGCCAGCGCACATGAAGAGCAGCGCCTTGAAGTAGGCGTGTGTCGTCAGGTGGAAGATGCCGGTGCTGAAGCCGCCGGCGCTCTCGCCCATGAACATGTAGCCGATCTGGCTCATCGTCGAATAGGCCAGCACGCGCTTGATATCCTTCTGCACGCAGGCGATGGTGGCCGCAAAAAGAGCCGTCAACCCCGTCGCTCCGCCGACGATGCCCAGCGCGTGGGGCGCGGCGGTGAAGAGCGGCGCGGCGCGGGCGACGAGATAGACGCCGGCCGTCACCATCGTCGCGGCGTGGATCAGCGCGCTGACCGGCGTCGGACCCTCCATCGCGTCGGGCAGCCAGACGTGCAGCGGCAACTGCGCGGATTTGGCGGCGGCGGCGACGAAGAGCAGCAGCGCGATGGCGGTGAGCGTCCCGCCGGAGATCGCGGCGGGGTGCGCCAATGTGGTTGCGTACGCCAGCGAGCCGAAATACTTGAAGAGCAGGAAGATGGCGATCATCAGGCCGAAGTCGCCGATGACGTTGACGACGAAGGCTTTCTTGGCGGCGGCGACAGCGGATGGGCGCGTGTACCAGAAGCCGATGAGCAGGAACGAGGCGAGACCGACACCGCCCCAGCCGATCAGCAGGAACAAGAAGTTGTCTGCCGCAACGAGCAGGATCATCGCGAACTCGAAGAGGTTCAGGTACGAGAAGAAGCGCCAGTAGCTCGCGTCGTCGGCCATATAGCCGATGGAGTAGACGTGGATGAGGAAGCCGACGCCCGTCACGATCAGCAGCATCACGGCCGAGAGTGGATCGGAGAGCAGGCCGAACTTGATGGTGAGCGCGCCGGAGTTGACCCACGTCCAGATCGCGGCGTCGCCCGAGCGCTGGCTCACCGGCTCGCCAAGCAGCGCGAAGAAGTCCACCAGGGCGGCGACAAATGACGCCAGCACCAGCCCGCAGGCGATCAGCGAGATCGCGCTTTTGGGCATGCGGCGACCAAGAAGGCCGACGACAACGAATCCCACCAGCGGCAAGAGCAGGATCAGCGGCGTGAGATTCAGCATACTAACCCTTCAATGCGTTCAGATCGTCCACGTTGATGCGCTGGCGCGAGCGGAAGATCGCGACGATGATCGCCAGACCCACCACTACCTCCGACGCCGCGACCGTCAGGACGAGGAAGACGAACATCCAGCCGTCTACGGAGTTCAGGAAGCGTGCGAACGCCATGAACGAGAGGTTCACCGCGTTGAGCATCAGCTCGATGGACATAAACATGACCAGCGGGTTGCGGCGCACGAGCACGCCGACCGCGCCGATGGTGAAGAGCAGCGCGCTGACAATGAGGTAGCCGGAGAGTTGCATGGCGGCCTCCTATTCGCGCCCGGAGATGCGGCGGCCCAGGACCACCGCGCCGAGAACGGCGATCACCAGGAGCGCGCTTGTCAGCTCGAAGGGAAACGAGTAGCCGTGAAACAGCGCCTCGCCGAACGCCTGCGTATTGCCGCCCGCGCTCGTGATCTCCGTGGCCAGCCGATCTACCCCGGCGGCGTGCGCGTCGCCCGCCAGCGCGCCGTTGACCGACGCGACGATCAACCCACCGGCGAGAATGACGGCGAGACCCGCCGCCGGTCCCCATTGCCAGCGCAGCCGGTCGCGCTCGCTCTCCGCGGAGCCGGGCGCGAGCATCGTGACGACGAAGAGAAAGAGCACCATCACGGCTCCGGCGTAGATCAGCACCTGGATCGTGGCGACGAAGATGGCGTTGAGCATCAGGAAGAAGAAGGCCAGCATCAGCAGATTCACGATCAGGCTGAGCATGCAGTACACGGCGTTGCGGAAGAGCACGACGCCCAGCGCCGCCGCGACCGCCGTGACGGCCAGCACATAGAAGGCTATCGGATTGCCTACCGTCATACCGCCTACTCGTCCTCTCCGGGTACGCCAGAGTCTTTGAGGTCACCCGTGTCGCCCGCGATCAATACCCGTGTCTCGGCGGGCAGGTCGGCTTGGCCGACGGAGGCGGCGGAGGCCTCCAGCCCGTCGAAGTAGCCCTGGCGACCTGGCATCGGCGTAGCGGTCACGTCGGGCGTCGGCGCCACCCAGGCGTCGAGCGAGCCGCGTGTGGCGCTGCCGACGGGTTCCAGCAACTGCTCTTTGTGGTAGACCATATCTTCGGGCCTGGTGGACGCCAGCTCGTAGATGTTTTCAAGGGTGATCGCGCCGGTGGGGCAGGCCTGCTCGCAGTAGCCGCAGAAGATGCAGCGCAGCAGGTTCACGTCGAAGACGCGCGCGTAACGTTCACCCGGCGAGACGCGCCGCTCCTCGGTGTTCTGTTCCGCTTCGATGTAGATGGCATCGGCAGGGCAGGCGCCGGCGCAGAGGTAGCAGCCGACGCAGCGCTCCAGTCCGCCAGGGTAGCGATGCAGCACGTGGCGGCCCCGGAAACGCGGCGGCAGGTCACGCTTCTCCTCCGGGTAGGAAACCGTCGTCGGCTTCTTCCCGAACTCTTTGAGCGTCGTGCTCAGCCCCTTGAGGATCTCCATCGCCATACGCGCCGTCTCTTTCGTGTATCAGTGCGCCGCTCGCGATCTCCGCGTGGCGCGCTGTGTCTCGTCGTCAGCGGGTGGTCGCCGTCGTGACCGCGTTGGCCCCGTCGAGCGCCGCGTTAGGAGCGGAGGCCTCCACGCGCAGCAACCGCACCGAATCGGGCATCGCCAGCCCCGCCTCACCAGCGGGCGCCATCAACATCTGGCCGCGCCGTAGCCGCAGGTAGAGGACCGCGCCCGTCACGAGCAGCGCCGCCAGCCCGAAGAGTCCGCTCACCCACCAGGCCCAGCCGAACGCCACCACCGCCGCCGTAAACAGTAGATTGAGGACCGAGAGCGGTAGCAGCGCCTGCCATCCAAGCCGCATCAACTGATCATAGCGGATGCGTGGCAGCGTTGCCCGCATCCAGATGAAGATGAACAGGAAGATGAAGACCTTGATCGCGTACCAGATGAATGGCGCGCCAGGGACGCCGCTGAGCGCGCCGATGGTCCAGCCGCCGAAGAACAGCGTCGCCGCGATCGAGCTGACCGTAATCATGTTGATGTATTCGGCCATCTGGTAGAGGCTCCAGCGTAGGCCACTGAACTCCGTGAGATAGCCGGCGACAAGCTCCTGCTCGGCCTCGGGCAGATCGAACGGCGCGCGGTTGACCTCGGCGGTGGCGGCGATGAAGTAGAGGATGAATCCGAGCGGTTGGGCGAGCACGAACCAGATGCCCTGCGCGACCTGCGCGTGGACGATGCCCGTCATGCTCAGCGTCCCGGCGAACATCAGCACACCGGCCAGCGAGAGGCCGATGCTTACCTCATAGGAGACCATCTGCGCCGCCGAGCGCAGCGCGCCGAGCAGCGAGTAGTTGTTGCCGGAGGACCAGCCGCCGAGCACGATGCCATAGACGGCCAGCGACGAGATCGAGAGGATGTAGAGCACGCCGACGTTCACGTCCGCGACGTAGGGAGCCCAGCCGCGCGCCACCGCCGAATCGCCCCAGGTCGTCGTGTCGCCCAGGGGAACGACCGCGAAGGCCACCAGCGCCACGAAGACGCTGATGTTGGGGGCTAGCAGGAAGACCACGCGCCGCGCCTGCGCCGGTGTCAACTGCTCCTTAAAGAGCATCTTCAAGCCGTCGGCCAGGGGCTGGAGCAGGCCCAGCGGCCCCGCACGGTTGGGGCCGACACGGCGCTGGAAGCGCGCGATCACGCGGCGCTCGATCAGCGTCATGTAGGCGAAGGCCGTCAGCAGGACGCCAATCACGACGATGGACTTGACCAGCCCCGCGATGACATTCCAGGCAACCGTAGACATACGATCTACTCCCCGCGTCCGCGTGACATCGCCAGTTCTTCGCCGGAGTTCGCGGCCCACGTCAGGCCCTGTTCGAGCATCGCCCACGTCAAGCACGGGCTACCCTGGACGGTGGCGCGTCCCTCGCTCGTCTTCTCGCCCGGCGTCAGCGGCCAACGCGCGCCGGAATCGCCAAGCGCGCGGCGTGAGGCTCCCGCGTAGAGCGGCGTTGTGCGCGCGATCTCGCTGAGGATCTGCGCCGGAGCGAGGTACGTCCAGCCGAGGCCCAGCGCGCGGGCGAGGCCACTCAGGATCTCCCAGTCGGCGCGAGCGCCCGGCAGC
Organism: Ktedonobacterales bacterium; assembly: GCA_035279925.1. GTDB lineage: Bacteria > Chloroflexota > Ktedonobacteria > Ktedonobacterales > JADMIN01 > DATEGV01. The sequence goes on from DATEGV010000479.1 coordinate 4,253, forward strand.
GGCAGCATCGCGCGCCGCGTCACCTGCACATTACGTTCGGTATTCGTGAAGGTGCCGTCCTTCTCGGTGTAGGCAACGGCGGGTAGCACGACATCCGCGCGCATGGCCGTCTCCGTCAAGAACATATCCTGCACGACGAGGAAGTCGAGCGCGTCGAGCGCGCCGGCCTGCTGCTCCGTGAGGCGCCGGACCGGATCGGCGCCCATCACATAGAGCGCCTTCACGCCACCCGCCAACATCTGATCATAGCTCAGGCCACGCTCTTCTGGCATCCGCGCTCCCCAACTGGTGGCGAGCTCGGCGCGAGCGGCGGCGTCGGCGACGGGACGGTAGCCCGGCAGCGCGTCGGGCAGGAGTCCCATATCGCGCGCGCCCAGCGAATTGTTGTCCGCCAGCAGCGGACCGACGCCAGCGCCAGGACGGCCGTAGTTGCCGGTCAGCAGCGCAAAGTCGAGCGCGTCGGCGGCCAGATTTTCGCCGCCCGGCTCCAGCGTCGCCATCTCGTCGTAGAGGATGACCGCGCCATCGGCGGTCGCCAGATCACGCGCCAACGAACGCAACGCGGCGGCGTCCACTCCGGCCGTCTCGCCCAGGCGCTCCGGCGTGTCTTGCTTGACGGCGGCGGCCCGCGCGGCGACGCTGGCCGAGCGGCCCTGTGCGAATTCGCCGCGCGTTAACCCCTCGCCGGTGACGACGTTCAGCAGCGCACGGGCAATGGCGGGCGTCGCGCCGGGTTGGTAGCGGATGACATCGGTGGCCAGCCGGTCCAACCGTGTTGGCTGCGCGGAGAGGACCGTGACGCGGGCGCCGCCGCGAATCGCCTTGCGAATGCGCAGGTCAATCACCGGCTGCCGGTTATAGGTGTCCGCGCCGAGCAGGATGATGTGCGACGCCTGTTCGAGTCCGGCAATCGAGTCGGTCCAGACCCACGGCAGCGCGTTGCGTTCGGTGGCGGGGAAGCGCCCATGACGGTGATCCACGTTGTTCGTGCCGAGGCCGGCGCGGAGTAGCTTCTGGAAGAGGTACGCCTCCTCGTTGGTGGTGTGGGTCGAGCCGATGCCGCCGACGGCGACCGCGCCATGCCGCTGCACCGTCTCGCGCAGCTTCGTGGCGACGAGTGTGAGCGCCTCGTCCCAGGTGGCCGGAACGAGTGAAGTGGAGTTGCCGGAGTTGCCGGGTTTACGAATTAATGGCGTGCGCAGACGTTCCAGGCTGTTGACGGCGTCCAGCCCCCAGCGGCCACGGTCGCAGAGCCAGCCATCATCAACGCTGTCGTTGGTCCGCGAATACAGGCGCAGGGCCTTGTCCACGCGCACATCCACCAGCACGTTGCAGCCGACGGCGCAGTTGCCGCAGACGCTCGCCGTGCGCTTCAGTTCCCAGGGGCGCGTCGTGAACCGATAGCTCTTCGCCGTGAGCGCGCCGACGGGACACATCTCGACGACGTTGCCGGAGAAGATCGAATCGAAGGGCGCGTCGGGATCCACGCCGACCTCGGTGCGGAAGCCGCGCTGCTCCATGATGAGGCCGTTCTCCATCGCCACGTCCTGCGTGAAGCGCACGCACCGCTGGCAGGCGATGCAGCGCTCACGGTCGAGCAGGATGTTTGCGCTGACGGGGATCGGCTTGACGAAGTGGCGCTTGCTCAGGTCGAAGCGGCTGGCGCCGGGACCATACCGCAGCGTGAAGTCTTGCAGGTCGCACTCGCCGCCCTTGTCGCAGATGGGGCAATCGAGCGGATGGTTGATAAGCAGGAACTCCAGCGTGCCGCGCCGCCCTTTCTTGACGTTGGGCGTGTCCGTGCGCACGACCATGCCTTCCGCGACGACGGTGGTGCAGGCCGTCGCCAGCTTGGGCATCTTCTCGACCTCGACGAAGCACATGCGGCAGGCGCCGAGCGGGTCCATCTTGGGGTGGTAGCAGTAGATCGGCACCTCGATGCCGAGCTTGCGCGCCGCCGCCCAGATGACCGAACCCTTGGGCACGCTCACCGCGCGTCCATCTATCGTCAGATTCACTTCTTCGACGTGTTGCTCAGCCATGCTCAATCTATTTCTTCCCAGCGCTCACGATGCGGCGACTGCGTGTACGTTGCGGCTGCGCGGGCCGACGAGGCAGCCGTGCGCGTGGATATGGTGCAGGTATTCGTCACGGAACAACTGTATGCTGCTGACGATGCTCGAGGTCGCGGCGTCTCCCAGTGGGCAGAACGACTTACCGAAGATGTTGTCGCAGATATCCGCGAGCAACGGGATGTCGCTCTCTTTGCCGTGCCCCTCTTCAAGCCGCTCCAGCAGTTGCACCAGCCAGTAGGTGCCTTCGCGGCAGGGAGTACATTTGCCACACGACTCGTCGCGGTAGAACTCCGTCATGCGCAGCACGGCGCCGACAATGCATGTGTCTTCGTCCAGGACGACCACGCCGCCGGACCCCAGCATCGAGCCGGCCTTGGCGACGGACTCGTAGTCGAGTGGAACGTCGAGGTGCTCGGGCGTCAGGAACGGTGTGGACGAGCCACCAGGAATGATCGCCTTCGCGCGCTTGCCGCCGCGCACCCCGCCGCCGTAGTCCTCGATCAACGCGCGCAGGGGCGTCCCAAGCGGCAACTCGTAGTTGCCGGGGCGGTTGACATGGCCGCTGAGGCAGAAGAGTCGGGTGCCCTTGCTCTTTTCTGTGCCGTAGGCGGCGTAGGTGTCGGCGCCGTGCGCGACGATCGCCGGAACCGTCGCGATGGTCTCGCAGTTGTTGATGACCGTCGGGCCCCCGTACAGGCCAACCACCGCCGGAAACGGAGGCTTGAGCCGGGGGTAGCCGCGCTTGCCTTCCAGCGATTCCATCAGCGCGCTCTCTTCGCCGCAGATGTAGGCGCCCGCCCCGCGTGAGACGGTGATATCGAGGTCATAGCCGCTGCCCAGGATGTTCTTGCCCAGGAAGCCGGCGGCGTAGGCTTCACGCACGGCGCGCTCGCACTGGTCGGAACAGTAGGGCAGCTCCCCGCGCACATAGAGGAAGGCGTGATGCACCTTGGTCGCATAGGAGCTGATGATGGTCCCCTCCACCAGCAGGTGCGGGTTCAGCTCCATAATCATGCGGTCCTTGAAGGTGCCTGGCTCGCTCTCGTCACAGTTGACGCACATGTAGCGGGGGCGCGGACTCTCTTTGGGTAGAAAGCTCCACTTCAAGCCGGTGGCGAAGCCGGCTCCGCCGCGCCCACGCAGCCCGGACTTCTTCACCTCCTCGACAAGCGCGTCCGGCTGGAAGTCGCGCAACGCCTTCGCAAGCGCCGTGTAGCCGCCGTGGGCGCGGTAGACCTCGATGCGGTCAATCCCCGGCGCGTCCATATGATTCGTGACGAACTTCGGGGTGGGACCGAGCGGCAGCGGCTTGTTCTCGGTTGTGGATTGCTCTATCGTATCGGCCATCGCTTACATCGCCTTCTTGCCGGTCGCGCCATTCGCCTCGGCCGTCGTCTGCTCGTCGCCGTCGGCGCGTAAGATGTTCCAGTCGCCGGGATGGCTGGGAACGTCTTCGCCGCGCGCGAGCCGGTCCAGCAGGGCGTCGGCGTCCCGCATCGAGACATTCTCCACGAACTGGTCGTTCACTTGCAGCACCGGGGCCATTCCACAGGCGGCGAGGCATTCGACGGCCTGCACGGTGTAGCGGCCATCGGTGGTGGTCCCGTTGCGCGCGACTCCCAGGCGCTCCTCGATATGCGCGAGCAGATCGTCGCAGCCGCGCAGGTAGCATGAGATGCTCGTGCAGACCTTGATGACATGTTTGCCGATGGGCGCCTCGTGGTACATCGAGTAGAACGAGACCACCGACTCGACCTCATCGGCCTTCGCGCCGACGGCTTCCGCCACCGCCAGCACACCCTCGGCCGTCACGTAGCCCTCCGTCTCCTGGACGAGATGCAGGCACGGAAGCATGCCGGAGCGGGGGCTGGGGTAGCGCGCCACGATCTCACGCATGCGCGCCTTCACATCGTCGGTGATCATCTCAGCGGTCCACCTCTCCGAGCACGATGTCAATACTGCCGATGGCGGCCACCACGTCCGCGATCAACGCGCCCTCGATCATCAGCGGCAGCGCCTGCACGTGCGCAAACGAAGGAGCGCGGACATGGAAGCGGTACGGTTTGGGGCCGCCGTCGCTGGCGAGGTAGACGCCAAGCTCGCCCTTTGGCGATTCGGTGCGCACATACACTTCGCCGGCCGGCGGACGGTAGCCCTCGGTGTAGAGCTTGAAGTGATGGATGAGCGCCTCCATGTTCGAGGAGATCTCGTACTTGTGCGGCGGCACGATCTTGTTGTCGTCCACCTGCCAGCGGCCCTCCGGCATCCCGTCGAGCGCCTGGCGGATGATGCGCAGACTCTGATCCATCTCTAACATGCGCACGAGGTAGCGGTCGTACACATCGCCGTTGCTGCCGACGGGAATATCGAAGTCGAAGCGCTCATAGCCGCCGTAGGGGAACGCCTTACGCACGTCGTAGGCGACGCCGCTGGCGCGCAGCACGGCGCCGGAGCAGCCATACGCGATGGCGTCCGCGGCGGAGATTTTGCCGATGCCCTTGGTGCGATCCACCCAGAGGCGGTTGTTGGTCAGCAGGGTGTGGTACTCGCGCAGCCTGGACGGAAACAGCGCCAGGAAGTCGCGCACGCGCTTGTCGAAGCTCGCCGGCAGATCGGCCTGCAAGCCGCCCGGCATGATGTAGCTGGTCATCATGCGCACGCCGGAGCAGAGCTCGAAGATATCGAGGATGATCTCGCGCTCGCGGAAGCAGTACAGGAAGACACTCTGCGCGCCCAGGTCAATCGCGCTGGAGCCGAGCCAGACGAGATGGCTGGCGATGCGCTGGAGCTCCGCCAGGACGACGCGGGCGTACTGCGCGCGGGGCGGAACTTCGACGCCGAGCAGCTTCTCGACGGCCAGCGAATAGGCGAGGTTGTTGCAGAGGGGGGCCAGGTAGTCCATGCGGTCGGTCAGTACGAGCGTCTGGAAGTAGCTCTTGCCCTCGCCGGTCTTCTCGATGCCGGTGTGCAGATAGCCGATGTCCGGCAGCGCCTTGATGATCGTCTCGCCGTCGAGGGTGAGGATGAGGCGCAGGACGCCGTGGGTAGAGGGATGCTGCGGCCCCATGTTGATCGTCATGGTGTCGCGGCGCGTGCGCTCGTCGAGCTGTTCGCTCTCCTCTACTTGCAACACCTGTTGCGGCGCCTGCGGTTCATCCAATTGCATGCTCGTCCTCTACTCAGCGGTGGTCGCGTCGTCGTACTGACCAGTCTACTGCCCACTTCCCGGCGCATGGGGTACCCCCGGCTCTCTCGTCGGCGGCGATTCCTCGCGGCCCTCCGGCGTGCGCAGCGTCTGCTTCCCCGTGCCGGTGGGCAGCGGCTGGTCGAACGGTATCTGCCCACCCCAATGCGGTGATGGCAGCACGATGCCGGTCTGGGGGTAGTCCTTGCGCAGCGGATGGCCTACCCAGTCGGGCGGCAGCATGATGCGCGTGAGGTTGGGGTGACCGGCGAAACGGATGCCGAACAGGTCGTAGATCTCGCGCTCATAGAACGCGGCGGCGGGCCAGACAGCCGTCACACTCGGCGCCTCAGGGTCCGGCGTGTCCTCGTCGCCGATGCGCAGCTTCAGCCGCACGACGGCGCGCGTCTCCAGGGAGAGCAGGTGGTACACCACGTCATAGCGCGGCTCACGCTCCAGCCAGTCCACGGCGGTGATGTCGGCCAGGAAATTGTAGCGCAGGCTCGGCTCATCACGCAGGGCCGCGCAGATGTCGGCGATGCGCTCAGGCGCGATGGTGATCGTCGTTTCGCCGCGATGCTCCACCACCTCGAGCACGGCGTCGGCGAAGCGTTCTTGCAGGAACGTCACCGTCGCCAGAGCCAGCGGCTGTGGCGGCCACGCGGTGGGCTGGGGCTGCGCGGCGTTTGATTGCTCGGCCATGCGCGCTACCCCTCGCTCCCCAGATAGGTCTGCCCCGTCACGGCGAGCGGATCGGGCGGGCTGGGCATGCGCCGCGCGATCTTCTCTTGCAGTTGATTGAGGCCGTAGATCAGCATATCGGGAGTCGGCGGGCAGCCCGGCACGAAGATGTCTACCGGCACGACCTTATCCACGCCCTGCACAATGGCGTAGTTATTGAAGACGCCACCGCACGAGGCGCAGGCGCCCATCGCGATGACCCACTTGGGGTCGGGCATCTGATCGTAGATGTGGCGCAGCACGGGGGCCATCTTCACGGAGAGTCGCCCGGCGACGATCATCAGGTCCGCCTGGCGCGGGCTTGCGCGAAACACCTCGGCGCCGAAGCGTGAGATGTCCCAGCGGGAGGCGCTGGCCGACATCATCTCGATGGCGCAGCAGGCCAGGCCAAAGCTGACGGGCCAGAGCGACGATCGGCGGCTCCAGTCCAGCACTTTGTTGACCTGTGTGAGAATGATATTGCCGGCCTCCGGCGGCTGCGTGCCGCGCGGCGCTCGCGGCGTCTGCGCGTTGGTGACGTATTGCACCGGCGCCCAGGGATTCGGCCGCCGCTCGGTGGTGTCGTTGTCTATTCCCACGTAAAGGCTCCTTTACGCCAGACGTAGAGGAAGGGCACGATCAGCACGACGGCGAAGATGACCAGCTCGATGAAGCCCTGCGCCTTGAGCCGGCGCATGAGAATCGCCAGCGGAATCACCGATGCGGCCTCGACATCGAAGATGATGAAGAGCATGCCGGTGACGAGATATTTCACAGGGAAGCGGTGGCTCGGCGCCTCGATCTCCGTGATGCCGCACTCGTACGGGGCCAACTTCTCCGGCGTCGGGTGTTTCGGCCCGAAGACGAACGTTATCATGGTGACAAGGATCGTGAACAGGAAGGCCAGCCCCATCAGAATGAGAATGGGTACAAAATCGGCCATGCCGGAGCCTCCATGTCGTGTCGCGTATGTGTATGCGCGCGCCGTGCGCGGAGATGCGTCTGCTCGCGCGCCAAAGGATAATGTAGCACGGTGGCGGCAGACTGTCAAACGGGCCGGACGGCGCGAAGCCGCTGTTTATGCGGGTTTCTCGCCTATCCGAACGCTACGGCTCGGCTTCGCATAGGACTTTCCCGTTACGGAATACAGATTGTTTATGGCAGCGTATACTGCCGTTTATATGTCGTCACCCCCTGCTTGAATTTCGGAGGCGCACATGAGTGACCACACGAGCGACCACAGCGAACAAGCCGCGGAGATCACGACTAAGCTTGCGGACCTGCGCGCGGTGATGGCCAGACGCCGGATTGGCCTGCTGCGGCTGGAGACGGTACCTAGCTGCGCGTGGATCACGGCGGGAGCGCGCACCGACATTGATGAGTCTACCGATAAAGCGGCGTTCGCAATCGCCATCACTCCCGACCGCGCGTATGTGTTGACTGACACCATCGAGACGCCGCGCCTGCGCGACGAGGAACATCTCGACACGCTGGGATTCGAGCTGGTGACGGAGCCGTGGTACCATCGCGGCGACTTCGGCGTGTCACTGGCGGCGAATACGATGGTGGGACAGGACGGACCGGGCGCGGGCGTGGACCTCAGCCGCGATATCCAGTTGTTGCGGATGCGGCTGCGATCCGGTGAGATCGCGCGGATGCGCCAGGTCTGCGCGGAGGCGAGCGAGGCGATGGCGGCGGCGATGCGCGCCCTACGCCCCGGCATGACGGAGTTTGAAGCGGCGGGCCTGCTGGCGGGGGAAGGGCGGGCGCGCGGTGGGGAGCCGATTGTCGTGCTGGTGGGCAGCGACGAGCGCATCTTCCAGTTTCGCCATGCCACCCCGACGAGCAAGCCCATCGAACGCTACGCGATGCTGGCGCTCTGCCTGCGCCGGGCCGGATTGGTCGCCGCGCTCACCCGGTCGGTCCATTTCGGCGCGTTGCCGGATGATCTGCGCGCGAAGGCGCTGGCGACGGCGCGGGTGGACGTGCGGATGACACGCGGCTCCCAACCGGGCAAGACCATCGGCGACATGTTCGCGCTCGCCCGCGCGGCCTACGCGGCGGAGGGTCATCCCGACGCCATCGAGCAGCACCACCAGGGCGGCACGATTGGCTACCGTTCGCGTGAGATCATCGCGACTCCCGACGACGACACGCCGCTCGTGGCGGGGATGGCCTGCGCATGGAACCCCTCGATTCGCGGCACGAAGTCGGAGGACACGATTCTCCTCACGACCGATAGCCAGGAGGTGTTGACGACGATGGCGGGCTGGCCGATGTGGCGAGTGGACGTGGGCGGCGAGACCTTCGAGCGCCCGGCGGTGTGGGAGGCGGTGTAGTCCGACGCGCCTCTGGACCCAGCGCGCACGTCACAGTTGGCCGAGGGCGCCGTGGAACCGTCGGAGATGCGGCGGGGCCGACGGTGGGGATACCGATGTACGCAGCGCGCCACCGCCACGCAAGGAGGGACTCCGCTTACATCAGATGGGTAAGGAAGCAGGCAATAAGAGGGGCGGGGTTACGCGCTCCTTCCTACTTTCACTATATAGCGCAACGTGGGGCTTGCGGCAAGCCCTGGGTCATGCCGTATACTCGCGGCCGTGGCCAGAAATCTACGGCAAGGGAACCATGCCGCGACGCGCTCGGTATCCATCCCTTGATCGGGATGCAGGGGCGCCGTTCCAGCGAGATACCGCGCCGTTGGTGAGAGAACATACAGGGGAGGCAGCGGATGGGTCGCTACGTGTTGAGTTTCCAGGAGATCGCCCAGACGCAGATCGCGGTCGTTGGCGGCAAGAGCGCGCACCTGGGGGAGCTTTCGCGGATCGAAGGCATCCAGGCGCCGGCTGGCTTTTGCGTGACGACGAGCGCCTTCCAGCGGATCATGGCGCAAGCGCCGTCGAACGACGCTCGGCTCGATCGGCTGTCGCGCCTGAAGCCGGACGACCGGGACGCGATCCGCGAGCTCAGCGCGGAGATCCGCGGGACCCTCGAAGGGGTCGCCATCCCCGACGATCTGGGAGCCGCAATCGCCCGCTCGCTCGCCCAGACCGGCGAGCAAGCCGCCTACGCCGTCCGATCAAGTGCGACGGCGGAGGACTTACCGCCGGCCTCCTTCGCGGGCCAGCAGGACACGTATCTCAATGTCGTGGGTCCGGCGGCGATCCTTCAGCACGTCAGGCGGTGCTGGGCTTCGCTCTTCACCGAGCGGGCCGTGACCTACCGCCTGCGGAACGGCCTGGACCAGCGGAAGGTCCACATGGCCGTGGTCGTGCAGCGGATGGTCTTCCCGCGTGTGGCCGGCATCCTCTTCACGGCCGACCCCGTCACGGGTAACCGGAAAGTCGTCTCCGTGGAGGCCAGCTTCGGCCTCGGCGAGGCGCTGGTCTCCGGCCTGGTGAACGCGGACGTCTACACGGTGAGGGACGGCGAAGTCATCACCAAGGCGGTTGCGACCAAGAAGCTCGCCATCTACGCCGCGCCGGAGGGCGGGACGCGGGAACAGGAGATCGAGCCGGAGCGGCAGCGGCAGCCGGCGCTGACGGATGCGCAGGTCGTGCGCCTTGCCCAGCTCGGTCGGCGGATCGAAGCTCACTTTGGCAGCCCCCAGGACATCGAATGGTGCCTGGACGATGATGATTTCCAGTTCGTCCAGAGCCGGCCGATTACGACGCTATTCCCCATTCCCGCCGCCGGCGACCGAGAGAACCACGTCTACCTCTCCGTCGGGCATCAGCAGATGATGACCGACGCCATGAAGCCGCTGGGGATCTCCGTGTGGCAGTTGACCGCGGGCCGGCCCATGTACGAGGCCGGCGGGAGGCTGTTCGTAGATGTCACCCAGGGCCTGGCTTCGCCCGCGAGCCGCGCGAGCCTCCTGGCGCTCTTGGGGACAGGGGACCCGCTGACCTTGGACGCGCTGCGGACCATCCTTGATCGCGGCGACTTCATCCCGTCGCTCCCGGACGAGGGGAAACGTGCGGCGCCAGCAGCCGGCGCCCCGCCGACCCTAATCGAGACCGATCCGGCCATCGTCACCGAGTTGATCGGGCGCAGCCGGGCCTCCATCGCCGCCTTGAAGCGCGATATCAAGGGGAAGTCCGGCGCGGCGCTGCTCGACTTCATCCTGGCGGACTTCCAGGAGTTGAGGCGCATCCTGTTCGACCCGCAAAGCCATCAGGTGTTCATGTCGGCGATGGAGGCCACGTGGTGGCTCAACGAGCGGCTGCTGGCGTGGCTGGGCGAGAAGAACGCGGCCGACACGCTCACGCAATCGGTCCCCCACAACGTCTCGTCGGAGATGGGGCTGGCGCTCCTGGATGTCGCGGACGTGATCCGCCCGCATCCGGACGTGGTGGCGTTCCTGCGGCATGTCACGGACGAGGACTTCCTTGACGAGCTGCCCAGGCTCGCGGGCGGACGGGAAGCGCGAGACGCCATCCTGGGCTGGCTCAACGAGTACGGCATGCGCTGCGTCGGCGAGATTGACATCACGCGGCCGCGTTGGAGCGAACGCCCCACCACGCTCGTGCCCATGATCCTCAGCAACATCAAGAACTTCGAGCCGGGCGAAGCCAAGCGCCGCTTCGAGCAAGGGCGGCAGGAGGCCGGCAAGAAGGAACAGGAGCTGCTAGAGCGCGTACGGCACTTGCCGGACGGGGAGCGGAAGGCCGATGAGGTCAAGCGGAAGATCCACAGGGTCAGAACCTTCATCGGGTACCGTGAGTATCCGAAGTACGGCATGGTCAGCCGCTACTTCCTCTACAAGCAGGCCTTGCTGGCAGAGGCGGGGCGCCTCGTCGCGGCCCGCGTGCTCGAGCAGGAGG
>DATEGV010000480.1:0-6963 GCA_035279925.1 Ktedonobacterales bacterium
GGCGGAACTCTGGGAGCGGCGGGGCCTGGTCAAGACGTACAGCCTGCGCGGCACGCTGCACATCCACCGCGCCGATGAGTTGCCGTTGTGGACGGCGGCGCGACGGGCAATCGCGGACGGGCGTGGCGAGCGGTTATGCGACTCCTACGGCTTGGAGGCGGCTCAGTGTGACGCGGCGCTCGCGGCGATGGCAGAGGCGCTCGATGGGCGCTACCTCGCGCGGCAGGAGCTTGCGGAACAGGTGGCCGCGCGCGTCGGAGCGTGGGCGCAGTCGCGACTGACCTCGATCTGGGGCGATCTCGTGGCGTTGGGCGCGGAGGCGGGAGTCGTATGCTTCGGTCCGGCTCGCGGCAATCACGTCACCTATGCGCGGGCGGACCAGTGGATCGGCGGCTGGCGGGACATCGCGCCGGAGGTTGCGCTGGCGACAATCTTCCGCACCTACTTCGCCACCTACGGTCCCGCGACTTATCGCGACTTCGCGCAGTGGGTGGCGGGTAACCGGTTGACGGGCGCCGCCGCGCGTCAACTCCTGGCCCCGGTGGCCGCTGAACTGGCCGAGGTCACGGTCGAGGGAAAGCGCGCATGGTTGCTCGCGTCGGATGTTGACACTGCGTGGCAACCGGCGCCGGAATCGGTACGACTGGTTCCACAGTACGATTGCTATGTACTGGGGTCACGCTTCGGGCGTGAGGTGATCGTGCCGCCGGCGGCGCAGACGCGCATCCGCGCCTACAAGAATGGACGCTTTGAGGGAGCCGTCGCCCGGCCGCTGCTGCTGCTGAACGGCGTGGTCGCGGGCATGTGGGATCGCCGCCCGCGCGGTCAGCGGCTGGAGATCCTGGTTGAGACGTTCGCGCCGCTCAGCGACAGCCAGCAGCGGATGCTCGCAGCCGAGGCGGCCCGCGTCGGCGCGTTCTTCGGCAGGGAGGCGTCACTCACCATCGGCGCATTGGCGTAGTGTCACCCCACCAGCCGGACGACCTCGTCGGCGCAGCCCCAGGAGAGCGTGACGCCCGCGCCACCATGACCGTAGTTGTGGATGACCGCGCGCTCCGGCGTAGCCTGCTCGCGTTCCAAGCGAATCGCCGGGCGTGTGGGGCGCAGGCCGACCGCGACGCTCAGGATATCGGCGCGGTCGAGGCTGGATAGCTCCGGAACGAGGGCGGCGCAGCGGGCCAGAATAGCGTCTGTGGTGGCCTCGTCCGGGTCTGTGGATTCCTCGCCTTCGATGGCCGTCCCGCCGAGCACGATATCGTGGATGCGCGGCACGATGTAGGTCACGTTCTCTGGATCGGAGTCGTCCAGAATGACGTGGTCTAGGACGCTCCGCCAGTAACGGGTAGCGTGGACGCGAATGACCTGCCCGCGCGAGGGCACGAGTTCGTAGTCACCCAGCAGTTCCCGTGCGCCCAGGCCCGCGCAATTCACGACGAGCGAGCACCCCGCGAACGCCTCGTCCAGGCCGCCGACGCGCCGCCGCTCGATGACGCCTCCGGCGTCCTTGAAGCGCCGCATGAGATAGTCCAGGTACACGGACATGTCAATCACCGGCGCGTCGAAGGCGTAGCCGTCGGCGTAACGGCCCAGCAGCTCATCAGCGGTGGCGTGGCGAAAATTGGGCACAGCGGGCGCCCACCAGGGATCAGGCGACTGGGCAGGCAGCAGCTCGATCGCGTCGCGCATGACAACGCCGCTCTCTGGCTGGCCGGCAAGCTCCTGGAAGACCTGGAAGGCGCGGGCGCCCCAGCCGAGGACGAGGTCTTCCGGGTACGCCTTGTATGGATACCAGACGGCGGCGGCGACGTTCGAGGTGGTGTCGGGCGGCAGCTTCTCCGCCCAGACGTGGACACGGTGGCCGGCTTCCAGCAGGCGCACGCCACAGGTCAACCCGGAGACGCCGCATCCCACGATGAGAATGTCCACTAGCGCCGCCAGTTGACGGCGAAGTTGATGCCCAGGATCATCAGAACGACCAGGACGAAGAAGGCGAAGCCGTACGCGCCGCTGATCGCCACCAGCGGGATGCCGAAGAGCAGCGAGCAGACGGCCACTGCCGTGCGCTGCTCAGGGTTGAGCGCGTTGTGCGCGGGCGGCTGCGCGGGCTTGACGGGAACCGGCTGGGCGTTGCCTCTGAGTTGTTCCACCAGGCGATCCAGGAAGTGCTGGTCAAAGTCGGGGCCAAGCTCACGGCGGGCTTCCAATGTCGCCTGGAGTTCGCGCTTGAGATCGGCGTCGTTAGGATTGGCGGACATGGCGTCTCGCTCCTTCCGTGGCTGGCGACGCGCGCGCGTCGTATTGCTGGCAGTGTAACACCGCCATCGAACGGATTCTCTTCAAGACTACGCCACGAGATGGCGAAAAGTTACAGGGGGCGGCGGGTTAGCCGTCCCACGGCGCGGTAAGCTCACGAAGCCGCGGTTCGATGCGCGTGGCCATATCGTGCGCCTGGGACGTTTCGCGCAGTAGCCCGGCGATGGTGGCGCCCAGCGCGCGGAGCAACTCATCGCGCTCCAGCGACCGCACGAGGGCGCTCTCGAAGGCGGCGCGAACGTCGGCGGGCAGGTCATCGTAGCCCCGGCCGTTGCGCGCGGGCAGGTCGTGGCGGAGACAAGCCAGGTTGAGCGCGTAGTCGCGGACGGCGCTGATCCAGTACTCGGCCTGCCAGAAGCGACCGCGCTCGATGCAGAAGCGCGCCCGCAGCGCATGATGCGTAGCGTAGCCAAAAAGCTCGCCTGGGTCCGGCGGCGGAATGAATGGCTTTTCAACAGCGGCGCCGAAGAGCAGCCTGAACTTCGGCCCGGTGGCCCCAAACGCGGCGGCGGGCGTGAATGAGAGGTCGAATTGCAGGCAGCCGGGCAGCAGGAACACCCGATAGATGCTCGCGCCGCTGGGCAGGTCAAAGAGGTGGGCGGCGTCGAACTCCGCGACGAGGACATCGGTCCAGTCGGCGAGCACGTCGAGCAGGGGCGCGTCATCCGCGACGGCGAATGTGAGGTCAAGATCTGACCAGCGATCACCCTCAGCGAGGGCAAGCGAACCGACGACGGCTCCGGCGACGACACGGGGATCGGAACCGGCCATTTCGAGCATGCGGTCGCGCACGCGGTCGCGGTCTGCGACGGTGAACATAGGAGTTGTCCTGACGCTGGCGGCGGGTACGGGTGCGCCGGGTCTCATTGTACACGACGAGGCGGGCACGCGAGCCGCCTTCGCGTTGACTGCCGCTTGCGCCGCATCCCTATCATCTATAGAGTGTGCGCGCCGGATAGCTTCTCCTCTGGCTCCCCCTCTCCTGTGGGAGAGGGGGCCGGGGGGTGAGGTCCCGGCTCCCCTTTCGGTCCCAGGCGCCGCGTGCGCGCCGTTCGGGTCATTCGGCAACCAGCCGCCAGATAGGGAAACAGTATGAAGATTCACGAGTACCAGGCGAAGGACATCCTCAGCCGGTACGGCATCCCCGTGCATCCGGGCAAAATCGCCACCACCCCGGAGCAGGCCGAGGCCATCGCCCGCGAGCTGGGCGTGCCTGTCGTCATCAAGGCGCAGGTCTACGTTGGCGGGCGCGGCAAAGCCGGCGGCATCCAGTTCGGCGATACGCCCGAGCAGGCCCGCGAGGCCGCCAGCCGCGTGCTGGGCATGAACATCAAGGGCCTCACCGTCGAGAAAGTGCTCGTCACCCCCAAGTCCGACATCAAGGAAGAGTATTACGTCGGCGTCGTGCTGGACCGCGCCAGCCAGGCGCCCGTCGTGATGGTCAGCGCGGCCGGCGGCGTGGAGATCGAGCAGGTGGCCGAGGAGTCGCCGGAGAAGATTGTCAAGCAGCCGATAGACGTCCGCTGGGGGCTGCTACCCTTCCAGGCGCGCGACATCATGGCCCGCGCGGGCGTCCCGCACACCGTCGTCGCCAAGGGCGGCGCCATCCTCACGCGGCTTGCCCGCGTCTTCATGGAGTGCGACGCCACGCTGGCGGAGATCAATCCCCTCGCGCTGACGCCAAATGGTGAGGTGATCGCCGCCGACGCGAAGATCCTGATTGACGACAACGCGCTCGTGCGCCAGAAGGAATACGCAAGCTGGGCCGAGCCGGAGGAGGCCAACCCCATCGAGCACGCGGCCCAGGCGGCCGGGCTCAACTACATCAAGCTCGATGGCGACATCGCCGTGCTGGGCAACGGCGCCGGCAACACCATGACGACGATAGACATGGTCGCCCGCTCCGGTGGCCGCGCGGCCAACTTCCTCGATCTCGGAGGCGGCTCCGACGCCGAGTTCACCAAGAAGGCGCTGCTCTTCGTCGCGCACGACCCAGACGTCAAGGGCATTCTCGTCAACATCTTCGGCGGCATCACCCGCAGCGAAGAGGTCGCCAAGGGCATCATCGCGGCGCAGGACGAGTTGAAGGGCATGCCGCTCGTCGCGCGCATCTCCGGTAACGGCGAGGAAGAGGCGCGTCGCCTGCTCGCGAACGCGGGGTTGCAGTTTGCCACGGATATGCGCGACGCCGCACAGAAGATCGTCGCCGCCGTCAACGCGCGGAAGGCGGGGGAGAAGTAATAATGAGCATCCTCTTCGACAAGCAATCGCGCGTGATCGTGAACGGCATCACCGGGCGCGAGGGACTCCGCCACACCAAGGGCATGCTCGCCTCTGGAACCCGTGTCGTCGGCGGCGTCACCCCCGGCAAGGGCGGCCAGACGATCGAGGACCTGCCCGTCTTCGACACGGTGCGTGAGGCGCGCGAGGCCACCGGCGCCAACGTCTCCTGCATCTTCGTGCCGCCGCTGGGCGCCGCCGACTCCATCATGGAGGCCGCCGACGCTGGCGTAGAGCTGGTCGTCTGCATCACGGAGTTCATCCCGGTCCTGGACATGACCCGCGTCGCCGCTTTCCTGAAAGAGCATCACACGCGGCTGATCGGTCCGAACTGCCCCGGGCTGGCGACACCCGGCGCGGGCAAAGTCGGCATCATGCCATACCACATCATGAAGGAGGGCAGGGTCGGTCTCCTCTCGCGCTCCGGCACGCTCACCTATGAGGTCGTGGACCTGCTCACCCGCTCGGGTCTTGGCCAGTCCACCGTCATCGGCATCGGCGGCGACCCCATTATCGGTACGACGTTCATTGACTGTCTGCGGCTCTTCGAGGCGGACCCGGAGACGGACGCGGTGGTGATGTGCGGGGAGATCGGCGGCAGCGACGAGGAGGACGCGGCGACCTACGCGGCGACGATGAAGACCCCTGTCGTGGGCTTCATCTCCGGGCGCACGGCCCCGCCAGGAAAACGCATGGGCCACGCCGGCGCGATCATCTCCGGCAAGACGGGCACGGCGCAGGGCAAGGTGGACGCGCTGCTGGCGGCGCACGTTCCCGTCGCGGACACGATCTTTGACATCCCGGAGTTGGTGAAGAAGGCGCTGGCGCGCTGACCTCACCCCCCAGCCCCCTCTCCCGCGAGGAGAGGGGGAGCCAGAACCTAGCCTGCCAATGCTCTTCCCGGCGAGGGAAGGGCAGGGCAAGAATGCACTTACTCGCGCCGTTGGGCGGAGTTCTCGTCGTCCAAGGTGATATGCAACAGCCGAAGGAGTACTTCGCGCCGCTCCTCGGGTGATAACTGCGGCCCATCCGCACTGAAGAAGCCCTTACCGAACGTGATCGGGCCTTCGTTCGGCAGCACTAACGGCACGCGACGAATCAACGCAGCGTGGATAGCAGGGGGATCCGTCGTACGCTCGCTCATCAACTCCTCGACAAGTTGGTTAATCCCTTGTTCATCAGAAACCATCACCGCAGACGCATCTCGCCCCGACAACTCCACCTGTCGAACCAGTCCCTCGGTATGGGCATGTACCTGCCAGCTTGGCCAGCGTCGCCTGATCGCCTCCATGTAGCGAGGATTACAGCTACTGCATTCCCACATCCAAAGCGTGTGAGCGGTCACGTCAAGATAAGCTCCTTCTCTTGGTAAGTCCGGATCATCTTCGCTTGGTAGAGTGGCGCTCGGCCGGTCGTCCAGGAAGTCAAGGAGGCGTGGCCCAAACGAGAGGGCGCTTACTGATGGCGTCACAAGCAGGTGATCGTAGACATGCTCATCGGACCGCCTAATTGTGATAATGCTGCTCGCCTGTTTCGGATCTTGTGCTACTTGCACGACCTTATCCATAGCATCAGGTCCAGCCCACCTCAGTAGCAACCGGTCATCCCGTTCGCTGTCAAGCACACGCCCCACGTCCCAACCCACGCTCAGGGCGAGTTCTGCGACGCCAAAAAGCGCCCACTCCACTGTCCAGCCTGCCCACACTATGCTCAAGGCGCGTAGCAGCGGACGTCGCAAGTATGGAGTGACCTCAATTCTCCCGCCGCCAAAAAACTTGAGCTTGCACTGGTCAACGTCGAGGACCATCCCTCCTTCGGCCCAGACCTCGTCCAGCAACTCATCATCGGGAGTGAGAGAGCGCACATAGGAGATTGTCGCGTCGGGGCCAGAAAGCAGAACGGCAGGGATGGTCAATGCGCCCCATCGAGAAAAATAGATAGTGGGCTGTTCGCCCTCTATGAGCACGTAGTTCGCCCGGTTACCCATGAGTCCACTTCCAGTTCAGGCCATAACCCGCGCAGGCGGGTTTTGCGGCCGAAGGCCAACGAGGCGCGGATTTATCCGCCAGCCCATTGCCGATGAGGTAAACGTCTCTCCATACTCATGGGCAGGATAATGGCGACGCGCTCGCCGTTTGGAACGTGGCCAGCGCGCCGTTGATGTCGTTCCTATCGGCGGCTACCCAGCTTGCCGGCAGCGGTGTCGCCGTGGGTTGAGGAATCGGTGAACCGGAGTTGACATACGACTCCCTCCTTCTTGCCTCAGTATACAGCAGGAAGGAGGCGTGTTCCACAGGTAGAGCCAGTCGCCCCGCCCTCTTTCATCTCCATCCGTGAGGATCGTATGGTCGCGCGCTTGAACATGATGAA
>DATEGV010000481.1:0-11927 GCA_035279925.1 Ktedonobacterales bacterium
GGTTACCATAAAGAGAAACGGCTCCCGAATGGGGAGCCGCCGAAGGCCCAAACCTTCCACCTCCAGATAACTGGATTGGTTTCATTGTATCATGTCCACCGTGGTAACTCAACCATGCGCGCGGTGAAGGTCAATGGTCACACGAAAGCCAACCGTGGGTACCACCGTTTCAGTGGAGACCGGCGGCCCGCGGACCTTACCCCCAGGTCCCCCTCTCCTTGTGGGAGAGGGGGAGGCAAAGCCGCCTCGCTTAGTGGCCTACGCGCTCGGTCGGCCGGAACCGCATCGCCGACCACACATCGTCGAGTGAGATGAGGGTCACGCCAGTGAGGTCGTGTGCCCCCACGGCCGCGTGTAAACGGTCGCGATTGAGGTCCGTTCCGGTCTTCGCGCTGCCCTTGGGATAGGCGATCCAGAGCAGCGCGTCATACTTGATCGCCTTGGCCGCCGCTGCGAGATGCTCGTGAAGCTCAGCCATATCCTTGACGAAGAGCAGGACGAAGTCGAGGTTCCCATCCGTCGCCTGCCGCATCTCGAACCCCTCCGGCAAGGGCGCCAAGGCTTCCGGATAGCCGGCGGGCGAGTTCAACAGCGCCGCTCGCTGCCCCGGCTTCATCTGTAACTTCTTCGCGAGGGAACCTGTCGCCACTCTGATTCTCCGGATCGTCATTAGCCTTGGCGTAAGGCAAATTTTTAGAATATCCACGTCATCTGCGGACGCGCACCTGTCCAGGCGAGATCGTCACGACGGCATCGGCCAATGACTGACCCGCGAGTTGTGCGAGGCCATCCAAGGCGATGCGCATCTTCAACGCGATGGAGAGCCGGTCGGGGACATCGAGGATGACGATACCCGCATGCGGCGGTGAATAGGCGCGAATGTCGGCAAAATCACCATCCTGGGTGATGAGCGCGCAGGCGTGTGTTTGCGCGTAGCGCCATACATCGGCGTCGGGATGGGTTGCCAAGCCAACGTCGCGGGCGTCCTCAGCGTGATATCCAGCCGCGCGCAGAAGCGGAGTGAGTAGGCGCGGCAGATTCTCATCCACCAGGAACGTCCAACCGCCTGAGCTTACTGAACGTGTGACGCTCGGCCCAGACACGCTAGGCATTGGCGACGAGGTAGACGTGCTCGTGGGCGACCAGGCTTGCGGCATAACCGAGACCGGCCAGCACCTGCTCAAGCGTCAATCCGTAAGCGTCGCAGACCGTCTCCACGCTGTCACCCGCCGCCAATGCGCCTAATACCGGCGCGATGAGAACGCGCGTACCCGTAAAAACAGGTTTCCCGTGCGTGATAGCTGGATCCACTGTTACACCAGGATAAATCTCCCCGGGTCTCGATGACTCTGACACGGCAGACGCTCCTTTCATGCGCCGCAGTGTACCACACAAGCGTACGCTTACCGCTCAGCGAGCAGCTTACGCGCGGTGGCCAGGGTGCGCGCAGTGGCCTTGTTGCGCTCGATCTCGTCTTTGCTCAACTCGGCGTCGCGCACGGAGACCGCCTGCTCAGCCTGACGCAACTGCTGGCCGAGGGCTGCCCGGCCGGCGCGGTCAGTGCGCTCCATGTAGCGACCGAGAAGTTCGGTGACGCGCGCCTCGTTCGTCTCTCGCGCCGCCACGATGGTAGCCTCGCCGTAGAGCGCCGCGTAGCTGTCGAAGAAGCTGAGCCGCTCCTCGTCGTCTCGTAACCCATCACCCACCTGCTCGACGCGCTCGATGGCGCGGGCATAGGCGCCGGCCGCCGCCTCGACCTCCGGCGTGTCCATCAGCAGCGCCGCCTCCGCGCGTAGCGCCAGCGCCTCGCCCAGCGGCGATTCACAGCCGGCGTACAGTTTGCGCGCCGCCGCATAGGCCTGGCGCGCGGGATCGGTCTCGCCGTTCTCGCGCAGCGCGTCGCCATACGCCACCTGCGCCAGCGCCAGCGCCTCCGCGATATCGGCGGCGCGTAAGCGTGGTAGCTGCTCACGCACGACGAGAGCGGCCTCCTCCGCCAGCCCACGACGCAGCAGGGCGCGCCCCAGGCCAACACTCGCCTGCGCGTCGGCCGCCACTTCTTCGCTCGCCTGCGCCAGCGTTTGCGCCCGGTTGAAGAGCGTGACCGCCGCGTCCAGATTCTCCGCGCGCAACTCCACCTCCGCAAGCGCCAGCAGCGCCGCGACCGTCGGGTACGTGTCACCCTGGCCCTCCGCGAGTGTCAGCGCCTGGTTCGCCTGCTCTCGCGCCTGGGCCAGCCGCCCCACCGCCAGCGCAATCCCATGCTCTACCAGCGCGATCTCAGCCAGCGGCCCGTTCTCTCCTGTCGCCTGCCGCGCCGATTCCGCATCGTCGCGCGCCTGGGCGGCAAGATCACGCGCGTTGTCAAGCTCGCCCCGCGTGCTGGCAAGCAGCCCCAACTCCACCAGCGCGCGCGCCGCCAGCGCCGAGCGTTGGCGCTGCTCGAAGCGTGACCGGGCGTTGGTGAGCAGCGTGTCAGCCTGCGTCGCATCCCCACGGGCGCGCGCGATCTGCCCCAGCCCTAGCGTGGCCGTGGCTTCGAGGACCGGCTGTTCCGCCTCGTTCGCCATCCCACGCGCCTCGCCAAAGAGATCCTCCGCCTTGCGAGGAGTGGCCCTGCGGCGCTGCGCCTCGGCCTCACCGAGGAGGGCGCGAATGTGCGGGACGCGCGTGCGCAGCATCTGGAAGGCGCGAATCGAACGCTCGAAGACGGTGATGGCCTGCGAGAGCTGGCCGCGCCGCAGCTGCACCTCACCCAGCAGCCGATTTGATTCGCCCTGCCCCAGTGGGCTGCTGCCCGCGCTGTAGAGCTGCTCGGCCTTGAGCGCGTTGGCCAGCGCCTGTTCCAGTTGCCCGCGATGCAGCGCGATCTCCGCCAGGCCGAGCGTGCCATCCGCGACGCCGAGGTCGTACTCCAACGGCGCGGAGCGCGCGATGGCCTCGCCGAAGAGTCGCCCCGCGTCGTCCAGCCGCGCCATGTCCAGCGCGAGCCGTCCCTGGCCGGCCAGCGTGTCGGCGGCGCCAAAGCGATCACGCTGGCTTTCGTAGAGCGCGAGCGCCTCGTCGTAGCGCGCCGTGGCCTCCTCGAAGCGCCCGCGCCCGGCCAGCATATCCGCCATGCCACGCGCGGCGTCGGCCTCACCCAGCGTGTTGTTCACCCGCGTGTAGAGGTCACGCGCGGTGTTGTAGTAGTCGGTCGCCTTCTCCAGATGCCCGCGCAGCCGTTCGACGTGACCGAGCGCGAGGGCCGCGCTCGCCTGCCCTCCCGCATTGTTCGCCTTCTCGAAGAGCCGCAGCGCGAGGAAGTAGGTCTTCCAGGCGCCGTCAATCTGGCCGAGTTGGCGCTCGATATGCCCCAGCGACAGTGTGGCTCCGGCCTCGCGTCCCGGCAGATCCGCCTCCTTGTAGTAGCCGATGGCGCGTTGGTAGCTGTTGGACGCCTGCTCGGCGGCTCCGTTGCGGCGCTGCGCCTCGGCCAGCGCGACGCGGCAATCGCCGGCATGTTCCGGGTCACCGATCTGGCGAAAGACGGATTCCGCCGCCACCAGGTCTTCCGCCGCTTGTTCCAGCCGCCCCTCGCCCAGGGCGCGTGTACCCGCGCGCAGCCGCGCCAGCGCGTCGCCGCGTAGTGTCTCCTGTGAAGCTGCCATATCTCTATCCCCAGCCCTTCGTCCGAGTAGCTGTGTATCCGTTGTCCTTGGCAAAACTGTAGTCCGGCGCGGGTGGGATGGTCAAAAGCGGAAAGGAAATGAACGTCTTCGCAGGCGAAGGGGGAATTGGAGCGGCAAGCGGATCCCCTAGGAGAAATCCTATGCCCGCGACGTATACTGAGCTCGCGGCGGTGATTGGAGGTTCCCCTTTCGCGCGCATAGTCCGCGTCGAGAGGCTATCTTCCTTGGGCAGGGCTGGACACTGCTGGGCGGGTTCCTCAGAAGCCGAAGATGTGTGGGACCACCGTTCCCAGCAGATAGCCGCCACCCGCCGAGACTCCACCGACCACCACGACTTCGAGCGCGCTTGTCATCAGATTCAGCGACGCCAGCTTGCCCTTCACGAGGCCGACGATCACCAGCGCCACGAGCGTAAGCGCGATCGAAACGGGCAGCGCCTGCGCCACCGGCAGGACGAAGTAGGCGATCAGCGGGAAGACCGAGCCGACGATGTACGAGACGCCCATGGTCAGCGCCTCAGGAATCTGCACGGTGCGTGGATCTACCTGCAGGCCAAGTTCCTTCTCCACCATCGTCTTGTGGTATGCCCGGGGGTAGCGCGCCAGCGTGTTGGCGATCATGGCGGCGTCCTCCGCGCCGACACCTTCGTGCTCCAGCAGGAGCGCCATTTCGCGCAGCTCGTAGTCGGGTTCGTCGCGGATCTCATCCAGCTCCCTGCGCACCTCCGTCTGCTGCACCTGCGCCTCGGACCGGCCGGAGATGAACTCGCCCGCGCCCATGGAGAGCGCCCCCGCGAAGGCCTCGGCGATGCCCGCCACGATCACCGCTTTCGCGCTATTCGTGCCTCCCGCGACGGCGCTCACGACGCCCAGCGGCACCAGCAATCCATCCAGTGAGCCGAAGACGAGCTGGCGGATACGGTTCAGCCGCTCGATACGATTTTGCTCGTCGAAAAGATGTTCGTCCGGCTCCTGGACGCTGACTGAACTATCGCGCGCGTCGGTCTGTTGATTCCCCGTCGGTCGCTCGTTCGCCATGTGGTCTGACCCTTTCCACTGCGCGCCCATGCCTCCACCGTCATCCACCACAGACCGTACCATCCCCAGGCCACATCAGATCGGTCGGTTGTGTCGGCCAGAGCGCCTCAGCCGCCGACCCTGCCCGTGTCTGCTATCATCCATACAGAGACGCGCCGCTCTGCGCTCAAGAGCCACGTACATCGAAGGATTTCCGGTATGCCGACACACTGGCTCGAACTCGCCGTCACCGCCGCGCCCGAGGCCGTCGAGGCGATCTGCGAGGTCATGGGCCGCTATACACAGGGGGGCGTCGCCATCGAGGAGCCGTATACCCTGCTGGATGACGGCCAGGTGGCGCAGACGATCACCGATGCGCCCGTCACGGTGCGGGTGTACGTCCCGGACGACGCCGGCGGCGAGGAGTCGCGCGCGCGCATCGAAGAAGGCCTCTGGCATCTGCGGCAGATCGGCTTCGGCGACATCTCGCAGATCACCGTGCGCCGGCTGGCGGAAGAGGACTGGGCCAACGCCTGGAAAGAGCATTACCACGTCACCCACCTGGGCCAGCGCGTCGTCATCAAGCCGTCCTGGCGGGAGTACAGCCCCAAGCCGCATGAGGTAGTGGTCGAGCTTGACCCCGGCATGGCGTTCGGCACCGGTCTGCATCCCACCACGCGGACCTGCGTGCTGGCGCTGGAAGACGCGGTACAAGCCGGCGATCACGTGTTGGATGTCGGCTGCGGCTCCGGCATCCTCTCCATCGCGGCCCTCAAGCTGGGCGCGGCGGACCTGCTCGCGCTGGATGTGAGCGCCGTCGCGGTGGAGGCGACCCAGACGAATCTCGCCGCCAACGGCCTGGCTGAGCGCGCGGAGGTACGACTCGCGACGTTGGAGGGCGCGGCCGGCGAGCCGTACTTCCCGCTCCCACCAGATGTCGCGGTGTTAGGCGCGGAGGTCGGCGTCTATGATGTAGTTGTCGCCAACATCATCGCGCGGGTCATCGCGCAGCTTGCCCCCGCGCTGGTGCGAGCGACGAAGCCGGGCGGCGTGCTCATCGCCAGCGGCATCATCGCTGAGCGCCGCCATGAGGCGGAGGAGCCTCTGCGCGCCGCCGGTCTGCTGGATGTGCGCGAGTTGATCGAGGGCGATTGGGTGACGCTCGTCGGCCGCCGCGAATTATGAAAGGACACCAGCGATGACACCTCCCGAGCACATCACGTTTCTTTCGCCGGCCACCCTGAATCCGCCGTTCGGTTTCTCGCATGTCGTGACGGTTACAGGCGGCAAGACGATCTACCTCGCCGGTCAGGTCGCGCTCGACGCCTCCGGGCAGCTCGTGGGTCGCGGCGACGTCCAGGCGCAGGCGCGGCAAATCTTCGAGAATATCAAGGCGGCGCTCGCGGCGGTTGGCGCGGATTTCAGCCATGTCGTCAAGCTGAATTTCTACCTGCTCGACCGCTCGAATCTACCGCTTTTGCGTGAGGTGCGCGACCAGTACATCAACACGCAGTCGCCGCCCGCCAGCACGCTCGTCGAGGTGCGCAATCTGGCGCTGGAGGGCCTGCTGCTGGAGATCGAGGCGATTGCCAGTTTGCCGGCGTAATTCTCACGCCCGCTCCGGCATCTCTGGCCCCGAGTCAACGCTCGCCGAGGCCAGTACCTCCGGCACGGCGTGCGTCGCGCTGTAGGGAACCTGGCGCAGCACAATGCCGGCTTGTGCGATCAGGGACTGGTACGCCACTTCGAGGTCAGGGCTGTAGTCGAACGGCTTATCGTAGACGATCTCGCGGATACCCGCCTGCACGGCTTCCTTCAAACAGCCAAAGCAGGGGCGCAGCGTCACGTAGAGACTCGCGCCATCCGTCGCCGTTCCCTGCCGCGCGGCGAGCGCGATCGCGTTCTGCTCGCCATGGACGCAGAGGCACCAGTCGTATCCCTCTTGTACCGGCGCGTCCGAGGAGCAGCGGGGGCAGCCACCCTCATCGCAGTTCTTCACCCCGAACGGCGTGCCGTTGTAGCCGGTGCTGACGATGCGCCGGTCCATCACGATCAGCGCGCCGACCGACCGCCGGGAGCAACTTGACCGGCTGGAGACCACCCACGCGATATTGATATAGTATTCATCCCAACTCGGCCGCTGATGCTTCGCCATGACGCCCTCGCTCTGTGTTCTCCGCGCGCGCTTCCCCTTGATAGTAGCACACGGCCAGACGCGGACCGCCGCCGTTTCTGCTATGCTATAGCCGAACACTTCGGAAGGGGAACGCAGCAGTGGAACAGGTGGCGCCGTCGTCCACATCGCCATACGAACCCAGCATTCGACGCGCGCTCGCCGCGCGAGGACCCCGACCAGCGCATCGTCAACGCGCCGACCGGGCGCTTGGGTTCGCGCTTCAGCTTCAGCGCACTTATGGCGGCGACCTGGACACCATCGTCGCGGCCGCGCTGCTCAGCGGGGACCAGGGGTCCGGCGACGCGAACACCGCCTACAGGGACATTCTCAGGACGAGCGGCGTCCCCACGATGACGATTGACCGGACGCTGCGCGTACTGGCTGAGGGGAAAAAGCCGGCGCGCGAAGACACGACGATCGAGGGCCACATCCTGAGCGACGCGCTCATCCTGGCGCGGCTCGGCGCGTCGGGCGTCCTCGATGCCGCGTGCGCGCTGACGGCGACCGCTGGCGACGAGCGCGAACTGGTCGGCGACGCGACTCGCGACCTTGCCGCGCGTATCCACACGCTCCACTTCGAGCAAAGCCGCCAGTATGCCGTGCGCGCTGCCGCCTTCGAACGGCTCTTTCTTGCCCAGCTCAACCAGCCGGCGACGCTGGAACCGCCGCTGCCGCCATATGTCGTCTTCGAGGGGTTGAGCGGATCGGGCAAGGGCACGCAAGCCGACCTGCTGGCGCGCCACTACCGGCGGGAAGGCGCGTCTCCCGTCACGCTGCGCGAACCGTCGCCGTGGTACTGGCATACAAGGGACGACCTTGGCATTGGCCCGAATGACTCGGTCGCGCAGACGCTCCTCTACCTGATGGACCGCGACCGTCACACCGCTCCCATGATTCGCCGTGCGCGCAAGGCTGGCGATCCCGTCGTCGCGGACCGCAGTTTCTTGAGCACGCTCGTCTACCAGGCGAGCGACGGATGGCTGGCGCCGGAGAACATCGCGTATCTGCATACGCTGATTCCGCAGCCGACGGCGGTGTTCGTGCTGGACCTGCCAGCGGAGCGCGCGTTCGAGCGCATCCGATCGCGGCCCAGTGAGGCAATCACGAACGCGCAGATCGAAGATGAGACGCTCGAGCAGTTGACACGACATCGCGAGCGGTTTCTCGCGCTGCCGGCGTACTTTCCCTGGGTGTATGTGCTCGACGCGGCGCTTGGTCCCGACGAGCTGCATGCGCGAGTGTGGTCAAAAGTACATGGGAAGGCGTGACGCGCATATGCGTATCTACTCCGTTTCGGGAGCGCCGCCGGAGATTCAGGCGTACGGGCTGGCCAAGTACAGCCGCTCCGCGCAATCGCTGGAGCAGAGCATTGACGAGCTCTCCGCCCAGCGCGCCGAGCAGTTTCTGAACACCTTCTACTTCCAGTACGGCCACGCCTCCATCGCGGACCTCGCGCATGTCACGCTGGCACTGGAGAACATCTCGATGCTGGCGGCGTTTCACGTCGTGGACGAGCCGGTCTGGGACGGGCAGGAGCGATCGTCACGCTACCAGAACTTTCGCGACAGCGGCTTCTACATCCCCCCAGAGCTGGCGGGAACACCCGACCTCGCGCCCTACCAGGAGGCGCTTGAGCATGCGCTCGGCCAGTACGAACGCTTCTCCACGGAACTGACGAACGTCCTAAAGGCCATGATTCCCCAGCCGGAAGGGATGACGCCGGCGACCTACACCCGGAAGCTGCGCGCCCGCGCCTTCGATGTCGCTCGCTACTTCCTGCCACTGGCTACCCTTACCAGCGTGGGGCAGGTCACCAGCGCGCGGACACTGGAGCGACAGATCAGCCGCCTGGCGGGGAGTTCGCTCGCGGAGCTGCGCGACATCAGCGCGGCGATGAAGGAAGCGTGCCAGACCCCGGGTTACAACTTCGTCGAGCGCAAGCTGGACGCCGCCCGGCAGCGTGACGGCCTCACACCGGAGCAGATCGAGGCCCAGCGGCAGGCGCTGAGGGAGGCGGGGCTCATCGCGGCCGGCGCGGTTCCCACGCTCGTCAAATATACCGCGCCCGACACCTACGCGCCGGAGACGCTGGCCGCGGCCAAAGAGCTCCTCCAGCCATACTTCGACGCCCTGGGCGACGCGCCCGATACCCAGTCCACCCTCCTCATCCCACCGGAGACGGACCTGCTCGACGCGCTGACGATGGAGTTCCTCTACCTCGCGGATACGCGGGGCCGCCGTTACCACCAGCTCCTCTCTATGGCGGGGGCGATGCCGGCCGAGGTGAAGCAGCGCCTCTTCGAGCTGACGATGGCGAAGCGCGGTCCACACGACGACTGGCTGCGCGCGCACCGGCTGGGCTACGCGCTCGGCTTCGATCTGCTGCTGGACTTCGGCGCGCTGCGCGACCTGCACCGGCACCGCCGCTGCGTACAGATCTTGCCCGATCTCAACCTGCATCTTGGCTGCGACGACGGCCAGACCATCTTCACCGCCGCCCTGGGCGAGCGGGGAGCCGCGCTGGCCGAAGAGCGCGGACTCATCGCGGACTTCGACCGGGCGATGCGGGGCGCGATCAACCGCGCGCGGACCTTCCCACGGCGTCAACTCGCGGGATACTATCTGCTGCCGTTGGGCGCGCGCCAGCGAGCGCTCTTCAAGATGGATCTGGCGGAGGCGGCGTATATGATCGAGCAGCGCAGCGCCGTTGGCGGCCACTTCGCGTATCGCCGCGTCGCCTACGAGATGTACGGCCAACTCAGCGAACGCCATCCCTGGCTGGCGGCGTCCATCCGCGCGAGCAACCCCGCCGAGGTGGACGACCCACTGGCGCGGTAAGTTAGGCGCGTCTCAGCCATCCCCAGGCGAAGCTGCCCGCGAGCAGCGCCGCTAAATCGGGAAGAACGGGATCTCGGGCAGAAACTCATCCGGTTGATACGGCTCTGGCAGATGGAGCAGCACGAGTACCAGATCAGGCGATCCGCTCGGCTGGATCTCGATCCGGCCGCCGACGCTCTCGACGGCTGGCTGCGCGTCGCGCACGCGCATCAGGCTTTCGGGGCGCGTGAGCATCGCCTCAAAGTGATGTATCCTTGCCATGTTGTCCCTCGCTAGTTGACCGAGGGGCTTCCAATGTTGAGTGGGGGAACACTGCGCGACGGCCAGAAGCGTGCGGGGAGAACGGTCTGTGTGATTGGCATGTGAGGACGCGTTAATCTAGCGTTCCTCGGCAAAACAGCTCCGTCTCGCCGCGCGTCATACGCTTCGCGCCACGCCATCGTCCGCGCGTTCGCTGAGTCTGCTCCATGCCCGGTTTTCGTCTGGTTCCATGACGATCTCGTTCCCCCGCCTCGGACGCGAGCGCATGCGTGGCATACGTTTCCACGGCTCCGTCCCTCGCCCCACCCCACCACCTGGGCTCCGATGTTCCTGAGTTCCTCTGTCCCGTGGGTAAGCATAGAGCAACAAAGGGATGATGGCAAGCCCCCATGCTTTATCTATCACCACGTCCGGTTGGATTGTTATCGTTGGCGTCGCCGTTGGTGTCCTCATCCCCCCAGCCCCCTTCCCCTCCCGAGGGGAAGGGGGAGCCAGCGCCGCGACGACTGGCCGGGTTCCCCCTCTCCCCGCAGGGACACGACGGCGCGAGCAGCACCGCTGCGAGCAGCAACGCCGGGCGTTGCGGAGCCGGCGCCAGAGCGCAGCGGGGGGCAGGGGGTGAGGACAACTCAAACGCCAACCTCTCAAACAGATTTGGTATAACACTGCGCCGACCTCCTATCCGGTGCGGTATCGTTCAGTCAGGGCGAGCGGCGTGTTGACGAGCGTGCTACGCTTGGAACAATACGAGCAGTCAATGTTCATCCTCATGGACAGGGAGGTCGCCCATGCGCTGGTTTGGCTGGTTCCGTCGGGGTACACGCGCGAAGGCCGCGAAGGCGCGCGTCGCCACGGATGATCGGCGTTTCCGAGTCATCGGCGGTCGCCGCTATGTGCGCGGCAGCCCCTACCTGTTGCCGAAGGACGACGCCGAGATCAATCGTCTCGACTTCCAGCACTATATGTTGCGGTTTGCGCTGCGAACCAACCACGTCGCGCCCATCAGCCAGCCGCGCGACATTCTGGATGTCGGGACGGGCACCAGCCGCTGGGCGCTCGAGATGGCGTCCGCCTTTCCCACCGCGAACGTGGTGGGCGTGGACCTCGTGGCGCCGCCGGTGGACACGGACGCCAGCAAGAAGCAGCGGCCCGACATCCGGCCGGAGAACTACACCTTCGTGACCGCCAACATTCTCGAGCGGCTGCCGTTCCCCGGCATGAGTTTCGACTTCGTGCATCAGCGTCTGCTCGTCGGCGCCATCCCTGCCGTGCGCTGGCCGGAGGTTATCGGGGAGCTTGCCCGCGTGACGCGGCCCGGTGGCTGGATCGAGCTTGTCGAGGCGGCTCCTCCCCCGCCGACGGAGGGTTGCCCCGCGCTGCGCGCGCTGTGCCAGTGGCTGGTGGAGGCCTGCGACAAACGCGGCCTCGACGCGGTGGTTGGCCCAAAAATCGGCGGTATGCTGCGCGACGCCGGCTTACAGGCGGTGAGCTACCAGGAGGCGGACCTGCCGCTTGGCGGTCGCTTCGGCGCCCGGCTGGGCGCGCTCTCGGAGACGAATCTGATCTCGTTCCTGACCAGCATTCGCGGGCTGGTCCTCTCCTACGAGCTGACCGACGCCCAGCAGTTCGACGCCGCTCTGATGGCCGCGCGACAGGAGATCGTGCGCACGCGCTGTGTCTGGCCCTATTACGTCGCCTACGGGCAGCGACCGCAGTAGGTCTCATACCTGGTCCGGTTGTCACGGTGTCCTTGACGCGAGAGCGATGAGCCGGCGAATAAATTCGCGCCAGCATGACCGCGCGAGCGCCCAGCGGGCGCGAGGAGCAATGCATCGCGTTGCGTAGCGGGCATGGGAGCGGAGCAAGGGCCTGCGGCCACGAAACCCGCCTGCGCGGGTTCGAGAGAGCGTCTCCGCGCCGGCCCGGAACGCCACGATGCCGGCTCCCCCCTTCCCGCGTCAGTGG
>DATEGV010000482.1:0-13147 GCA_035279925.1 Ktedonobacterales bacterium
TGGCGTGCGAATTCCACTCCCGCGAGCTCCATTCCTCGCTGCCCACATCGTCCCCGCCATAGAGGATCTGGCCGAACGGCACGCCCCGAAACGCGGCGATGGCGAAGAACGCCGCCGCCTCCATCTCCACCGTGAGACACCCCTCCAATTTGCGCCGTTTTATCTTCTCCGGCGTCTCACGATAAATCGCGTCCGTCGTCCAGGTTTTGCAGAGCAGGTACTCGACGCTATGCTCCGCCAGCGCCCGCTCGATAGCCGCGATGGCGGCCGGATCGGCGGCGACCTCGCGTCCCGGCGGGAGATAGTGGTAGGACGTGCCCTCATCGCGGACGGCGCTCGTCGGCACGAGCACGTGGCCCACGGCGATGGCGCTATCCAGCACGCCCGCGCCGCCACACGCGATAAACGACTGGCAGCCAAGCGCGATCACCTCTTCCAGGAACGCGCCGGCCAGCGGCGCGCCCACACCCGGATGAACGACCGCCAGCCGCTGCCCGCGCAGCGCGATCTCATAGACGGGGTTACGGCCAATCTCTGAGCGCAGCCGCTTGACAACCCTGGCCTCGTGGCGCTCGACGAGGATATCTATCACGTCCTGGAAGAAGCAGAGAACAGCCCGCTCCGGCACATCCGAACGGCGGATGAGGCGCGTCGGTTCGAGTATCGCCTCACGGGTGGGATCAAATTCGAGGATCGGCGCGTCGTTCGCTGGCGAATCGGCGGTCATGGCGTCTCACGTTTCACTGGCGCTGGGGCGCGCGACTGCGCCCATCGGTTCGGCAGCCGCATTCTACGCGCTCGGCGTGACTGGCGACAAGGGACCATCCCTCCGGCTCGTTCTCCCCCCTGCTTCGTTCGCGAGGGCGCACGCGCGTCGCTCTGTGACATGGCGAGCCCCGGGGATTGACGCGCTCTGAGGTGGTGATTATACTTGCGATGCGCATCAAGCAACAGACCCTTGACGTGACGTAGAGCACTAACGGAGACCAATTTTACCCGTATTCGCGACACTGAATTCCCACATTGGCCTATCGCGACGCTCAAATAGGAACTGACCCGCAACACCGTCTGGTAAATGTCTCATGATGGGGAGGAGAAGACAGTCTTGGACCCAGAGGTTCAACAGTGGCTCGAGCAGGCGAACGCGGCCTTTGACGGCGAGCGCCTGGACGAAGCGAGGGCGACGTACCAGAAGATCTTGGCAAAGGAACCGCGCAACACGTATGTGCGCAATCAGCTTGGGCGCATCGGCTTGAAATCCGGGCGCTATAACGACGCGGTGAAAGCGTTTGACGCGATGCTGAAGGTTGACCCAAAGGACCATGTTGGGTGGTCTAACCGGGGTCTCGCGTTACAGCGCCTGAACCGACTTGGGCCGGCATTGCTCTCGTATAACCGCTCGCTGCGCTACGCGCCTACCTATGCCCCCGCGCTGCAAGGCAAGGGATATGTGCTCAGTCGTATCAAGCGCCGCGCGGAGGCGTTGAAATGCTATGACCAGGCGCTGGCGGTGAGTGTGGCCGGGGAAGAGGGCGGGCAAACCCAATCCATCCTGGTGGATAAAGCGAATCTCCTCAAGGACATGCGGCGCTATGATGAGGCGCTCGCCTGCTATGAGCGGGTTCTGGAAACGGAGTCGAGCAACTCTGACGCGCTGAATATCACGGCGCTGGCCAACAAGGGTGACATGCAGCGTCACCTCAAGGAGTTCGACCAGGCCGCCGCCACCTATCTGCTGGTCTTGCGGCGCGACCCAACGTACCGCGCGAGCTGGAGACCAGCCGACGGTTTCCCCACGCGCGACAGTCTCAAGCGCCTGGAGAAGGAGGAGTCGCGGCGTAACGACAGCGCGCAGGTCAATCGCATCGCCGGGTCCGGTGCGCGCATCGGTGGGGTGCTCGGCGCCATCATCGGCGTCGCGCTGGGATTGAGCGCGTATCAAACGAACGTCACTCCATCGCGTGTGACCGTGAACGTCATCGTCAGCCAGGCGCTCGGCGCGGCGCTCCTCCTCGGCGGGGTTGGCGCCTTCGTCGGCTATCGGCTCGTCGCCGCACTCAATCGCCGTTTCGGCTACCTCACACGTCGGACGCATATCATCCTCTCGACGGCGCTGAGCGCCATCGCCGGCTACGTGCTGGCCGGCATGGCGATCACCTATCTCAGCCACCCCAATCTCGCCAAATACGCCGGCCCGAACTGGCTCATCGTGACACTCATCGCGTTGGGTTTCGGCATCCTGACCACAGCGGGAAGTATCCTGCTGGCGCGCTGGGTCTCGAACCAGATAGAGCGGCTCAAACAGGATATTGACACGTTAGCCAGTGAGATCCAGGCCAGCGTGAACAGAACGGTGTTCGGGGAAGTCGTGAACGACGCCGGCCGCATGGAGCGACTCAACGCTGTCGAGCGTTCAACTATCATCCTCTTTCTCTACATCTGGCTACCTCTGATCGGCCGTGACCAATACCTGGACATCTTCGAGCGGGTCAAAGACGGTCGTCTACAGGCGGAGGTCAGGCAGCGCATCGTCCAGTCCGGCGCTCTGGGCGCCGTCCTTGGCGTTGGGTTCATCTACCTGCTCGCCGTGCTCAGTTATCCCTACGCCTGGGCCAAAGCGCTCGACGCGCAGTACGGCAACGAGATGCTGGTCGCCGTGCTGGCGGTGGGAGCGATCGGACTCGTCGCGGGGCTGCTCTTCGAGCGTCGGGATGCGGCTACCGGATCGGCGCTGCGGGCCTCGGGCGCGCTCATCGGCGGGCTGGGCGGCGCGGTCATCTCCACCACTTCAGGCAAGACGTTGACCTACCTGCACACCACCTTCGGCCGCGGCCTCCTCGGTCTCGGCATCGGGTGGGTGGCCGGCAGCGTGGTTGGCGTCGTGCTCGGTTATGTGGTCGGTCTCTTCAGTCCGAAGCAGGCCAACATCGGGAAGAACCCGATTCTCGTCGTGTTCGACCGGATGTTCACCGGCGCCTCCCTGCTGGGCAAGGCGTTGGTGGCGGTCGTGATCCTCGGCGTCATCACAGCCTGCGCGCTGGCGTTCCTCATTCGCGTGCCGCAGGGCCAGAGCGCGACGGCAACGGTGACGGTCGCGGCCAACCAGGGCTGGCAGGACACGGGATTCCGTATCCAGGCCGGCGATCACGTCGCGCTCCAGTACGAGTCCGGAACGTGGACGATCACGAGCGGTGTGGTGGCGCAGAGCGACGCCAACGGCCAGCCCGTGCATCCTCCCTCCTTCTTGTTCTGCAAATGCGGCGAGCCAATGCCAGGCGTCTCAACGCAGGCGTTGATCGGCAAGGTGGGCAACGGGCCCGCGTTTCTCGTAGGAGATGGCAAAGACTTCGCGGCCACCGGCTCCGGCGAGCTGTTTCTGCGCATCAACGACCAGGATGGCCACCTCGGCGACAATGCTGGTTCCGTAATCATGCGGGTAACGATCACCCAGCCCAGCCCGTCGCCGGCGGCCACCAAGTCGGCGTGACACGCGAGAAAGGGAACCACGCGGTGAATACCAAGATCTTCGTGAGTCACAGTCACGCCGATAACGACTTCTGCCAGGCGCTCGTCACGGCCCTGACCGGGGCAGGCGCGGACGTCTGGTACGACGAGCAGAACCTCGGAGCGCATGAGCTGACCCAGACCATCGAGTCGGAGTTGCGCCACTGCCTCATTTTCATCGTCGTCCTCTCACGCGAGGCGCTCGCGTCGCGCTGGGTCAAAGACGAATGTACCTGGGCGTATAACCTATATCGGCGCGATACGGAGCGGTCGCGTATCATCTTGCCGGTGCTCGCCCGCGATGTGCCGGTGGATGACATCTGGCTCTTTCTTGCCGACTTCAAGCGGATCGAGGGGCAGGACTGCTCGGCGTTGCCCCGCCATGACGCTATTCGCGCCGCCCTGTCGCTGCTGGCGCTCATTCCCCCAAGTGAAGCGCCGGCCGCGTCAGGGGGATTGACGGTGGCCGCGCTGATGGAGCGTGGCACGGCGCTGCTGGCGCAGAAGCGCAATCTGGAAGCGTTGGCGGTTTTCGACACCACTGTGCTGCTCGATCCAGGAAATTCGCTCGCCTGGAGCTACAAAGCGCGCGCGCTCAACTATCTCAGGCGTCCGCCGGAGGCGCTGGCGGCGAGCGAGGAGGCCATTCGGCTCGATCCAAAGAACAGTCTCGGTTGGAACAACAAGGGCAACGCGCTCTCCGACCTCAAGAAGTTCGAGGAGGCGCTCACCTGTTATGATGAGGCGCTGCGGCTCAATCCAGAGTACACGACGGCGTGGAGCAACAAGGGGAACACGCTGATCTGGCTGAAGCGCTTCGATGAGGCCATCGCCGCCTGCGACCGCGCCATCGCGCTCGATCCTGATTTCTACGCGATCAATTGGTCCACGAAAGGGCTCGGCTGGTCAAACAAGGGCAACGCCTTGCGGCAATTGAAGCGCTACGACGAGGCGCTGGCCTGCTTTGAGAAGGCCATCGCGCTCGATCCACGGGACGCCAACGCATGGTACCAAAAAGGGCAGACGTTTGCCGATCTGAAGCGCTTTACCGATGCGCTCGCCTGCTATGAGGCCGCGATCGAGATTGACCCGCATTTTACGGACGCGCGAACGGGCAAGAGCAGCGCGCTGACCCACCTGAACCGCGAGGATGAGGCGCTGGCGGCGAGCGAGGAGGCGATCATCGCAACGCCGGATGACGCCTACGCCTGGACTTATAAAGCGGCTATCTTGCTTGACAAGCGACGCTGGCGCGAGGCGCTGGACTGCTGTGATAAGGCGCTGCAACTGGACTCGAAAGGGGCGACGCCGTGGTACCTCAAGGGGGCGGCGCTCAATGGTCTGCAACGGTATGAGGAGGCCGCCACCTGCGCCGATCAGGCCATTGCGCTCGCGCCCGATGACATCGCCGGCTGGCTGACTAAAGCCGAGGCGCTGGCGGCATTGAAGCGCCTCGACGAGGCGCTTGGCGCCTATGATCGCGCGCTGCTCATCGCGGCTGACGATGTCGAAGCCCTTATCGGCAAGGGCGGCGTGCTCTTCGGATTGGAACGCTACACCGACGCCGTGCTCGTATTTGACCGCGCCATCGTTGCCGACCCGAATCGCGCCAGGGCATGGGCGAACAAGGGGCTGACTCTGTCCTGTCTCGACCGCTACGACGAAGCCATCGCCTGCTTTGATCGCGCCATCGCGCTCCAACCGTCGGACAGCTACGCCCTCGGCTCTAAGGGTAGCGCGCTGCGCGCCTTGAAACGCTACGATGAGGCGCTGGCGGCCCTCGATCGCGCCATCGCGGCCGACCCCAGCCGGGTGCTCTCGTGGTTGGACAAGGGCGCCGTCTATGAAGATCTCAAACGCTATGACGAGGCCATCGCCTGCTATGATCGCGTCATCGCGCTGGAACCCGCGCGCGTTGATGGCCACTGGCGGAAGGGGTCCCTGTGCTGGATACCGCTGCACCGCTATGAGGACGCGCTTGCGTGTTTCGACCGAGCGGTCCAAATTGACCCAACCGACGCCGGGGGCTGGGTGAATCGGGGCAACATCCTGCTCGAGCTGAAACGCTACGACGACGCGCTGGCCTCCGCCGAGCGCGCGATCGAGTTGGACGCGCGGAACGCGCGCGCCTGGCGTCTCAAGGCTCGCGCTCTGTCGGCGACCGCGGGACTGTTCAATAACGCGCGCCGACTCCAGGCGCAGGAGGCGTTTCGCCGGGCGGGTGAGCTCAAGAGCGAAGGCGCGGGAACATAGGCGAACGGCATGAGCCTCACGCGCCATCGCCGTCGGCGTTCGCTGGGCGTCACCCTGCCGCCCAGCGCCGCCCCGCCGCGGATTCCGCGATGAGTATCCGCAGACGCCGGAGCCGTGTAGCCTCCTGCTTCGCGCTCGTCACCCAGAACGTCGCCGTCCTCCGGTACGAGGGCGACTGCGCCTGAAAGAACGCCCACGCCGCCACATTCGCCCGAAACTCGGCCTCGTGCTCAGGAGCGAGCGGGCGATTGCGGACTTCATCGGAGTAGAACATCGCGCTCTCTGGGTCGCGCCGCTCGAAGATGCGCATGCCCGCCGGTCGCATCAGGCCGAGGTCCGCCAGCTCGCTCACACGCTTGATATTCGCCGGACTCCAGATGCTCGCCTGTTTGCGCGGCGTGAAGCGATTAGCGTAGCTCTCAGCGCCCAGCGACCTGCGCACGCCGTCAATCCAGCCAAAGCACAACGCCTGGTCTACCGCCTCGGGATACGTGACGCTGGCCTTGCCGATGCCCTTCTTGTAGAACCCGACCCAGAGTTCCGTGGCGCTTTCGTGATGCGCCGCGAACCATGCGCGTAGCTCATCAGACGACGCGAAGAACATCACTTCCATTCAAAATTCATCCTAATATCGCGCCTCGATGCCGATAGGCTCCAGGTCCCGCGTGGTGAGGAGCGGGGCGAGCGGGCGCATGCGGCGGCTCTGCGCGCGGCGACGGGCGGGTAGCGCCGTCTCCATCGCCCGCAGCACATTTTCATACACGCGCTGCTGCTCGCTGATGATGCCCATCGGGCCGATATCCCACCACTCGCGCGGGGTGAAGTAGGCGGAGACCTCGGCCTCTGGTCCGAAGCGCCCGAACCACTGGATCAGGTGGAGATTGTCGGACTGCGCCAGCCACATCGCCAGGTCCAGCAGATCGGGGTCGCGCGTGAGCCGGGCGACGCCGAAGGTGTGGATCATCAACTGAAAGATCGCCTGCTGCGCCGCGTTGCCCAGGAAGAACTCCATGCCGCCGCTGCCCGCCCAGGTCGTCGGGAAGATCGGCAGGGGCAGATGGTGGGCCGCGCCACCGAAACGCGCCAGCGCCTCGCTCGGCGTGAGAAAGCCGGCGCCGCGATGGGCCAGCTCCTCCGGAAGACGGTCAATGAACTCGAAGATGCCACTGTCGCGCCGGTGATGTTCGCCAAATGTCTCGAAGTCCCAACCGATGAACACGAAGTCGCCCCAG
This sequence comes from Ktedonobacterales bacterium, assembly GCA_035279925.1. Classification (GTDB taxonomy): domain Bacteria; phylum Chloroflexota; class Ktedonobacteria; order Ktedonobacterales; family JADMIN01; genus DATEGV01. The sequence goes on from DATEGV010000482.1 coordinate 6,990, forward strand.
GTGTTACGCAGCCAATCGGCGTAGCGTTCGGCGTAGAGCGGGAAGCCGTCCCACGTGCGATTCGAGAAGCGATAGCCGACATCGTCGCTCAGGTCCAGGTGGCGGCAGAAGAGGCGCGCCCGCCCGCCGTAGTGGTAGAGGTGGGTCGGCTCGCGCCAGCCCATCACCCAGGGCCGCCCGTCCATCAGCGCGGCCTCGAAGCCCGCCTCCTCGACGGCGTCGTAGAGCGAGGCGGACATGCACATCTCCGTCGTGTCGGTGATGCGCGGGCGCTTGCCGAAGACGCGTTCGATCTCATCAGCCATCCAGCGCATACGCTCGACGAAGAGCGGCATGTCCAGCAGGAAGAGGAAGCTGTGGTACGGCTCGACGCCAATGATCTCGACGTTGGGCGAGGCGACAAGCTCCTGGAAGCGCGCAAGCAGGGCGGGGTCCCACTGCTGCGCCTGGCGCAGAAACGAGACGGAGAAGCCGATGCTCAGCTTCATGCCGGCGCGCACGAGCTTCAAGAACTGCTCGGTGGCGGGATAGTAGCAGGTGCTGGCGACCTTGCGAAAGTACCGCTCATTCATGCGCTCATCGAAGACGCAGCGCACGATATCCTCATAGCTCGCACCGGGAGGGATCGGCTGCGCGGGTAATTTGACACGGCGCGGTTGGTGCACGACGGTATAGATGACGATGTCGGTTGCCATGCGCCGCCTCCCTTGCCTGCGCCCCTACAGACTGCCCTCGCGCAACCTGGCGGCCGGCGAATGAAGCCGCGCCACAGCCGGTCAAGCGCGTCATCCGACTAGCGGTCGGCGAATAAATTCGCGCCTGGATGGCCTTCGGCCGCGAAGTCCGGCCAAGCTGGACTCAGGGCTGCCTCATCCCCCCACCCCTTCCCCCTGCGGAGGGAAGGGGAGCCGGATGCGTGGCGTTCCGGCTCCGGTTCCCCCTCGCCCGCGCACGGGAGAGGGGGCAGGGGGTGAGGCAGCCCTCTACGCCAGCACGATGCTCTGCTTGCGCGCCAGATACCCCAGCTTGCCGACGAGGTTGTCTATGACTTCCTCCCAGACGTACTCCGCGGCGGTGCGCTTGCCCGCGCGGCGTATCTTGTCGCGCTCCTCCGGGTGCCGTATGATGTGTAGCAGATAGCCGACGATCTCATCGGGGTCGTCCGTCTCCAGGGCGACGGCGTTCTCGAACGAGACCGCGTAGTCTTCGCCGGTCGAGCCGGTGAACGCGATACCCTGCGCCGCCATCACCTCCAGGCCGACGAGGCCGAATGGCTCGTGGCCGCTGTTGGCCAGCGTCGCGTCGGCGGCGGCGTAGCACGCGCGTACGAAATCCGTCGGCACGAAGAAACGCAGATTGTACACGTCGGCGTCGCCGGCTTCGCGCATGAGGGTCAGGCACTCCTCGACGGATGGCCGCCGCGCCTCGATGTCACGCACGTTCAGGCCCAGGTGACGCGCGCGATTGAGCACCTCGCCGCCGTGTGGCTCGATGCCGCCGCGTATCACGAATGAGATGGGATGCCCACTGTACTTGAGCCGCGCCGCCGCCTCGACAGCCATGAGCCAGCGCTTGTCGGGATCGAAGCGACCGATCTTGAAGAGAAACAGCCGGTCAGGGTCGTCGTGACACATGATCGAGCTGAGCGTCGCCGCCTGCTCCTGATCCACCGCTTCGAGATAGCGGCTGGGGATGCCGTTGGGGATCGCCAGCGGGTTGACGCCGAACTCCCAGAGCCGGTGCTTCATGTAGCGGCTGACAGTGGTGATGGTGGCGCAGTAGTTCAGCCGGCCCCAGTTGATGCGATGCAGCGACATCACACTGTTGCAGTTCCACATGATGATGCAGCGGTGCCGCAGGTTGTGCCAGTGCAGCAGGTCCGACGTGCGGCAGATCGCCTCGGCGGTATGCCAGTCCTCGCCGATGATGACGACCATCTTGCCCGCCGCGATGGCCGGAGCGGCGATCTCCTGGTAGACGTGGTACGGGACGCTATCGTTATAGTCGTAAAGCTTGTGCTCCTCGCCATCGTAGACGCCGTTCGGATAGTAGCGGCTGATCCACTGGCTCCAGCGTTTGAGGTGCAGCTTGCCATTGACGAGATCCTCGACGGCGGGTTTGTTCGGGTCGCCGACGAAGATCAGATGCGTCTCGTAGCCCAGTCCCGCCAGCGACTCGGTGAATTCGGTAACGCGCGTGCCCAGGCCGCCCGCCGTCGAGTAGACATCCGGCCCCTCGAAGCAGAGCGAGACGAAGACCGTGTTCTCCGGGGAGATGCCGCCCGTCCGGCGCGGGGCCGGCGTCTGCGGCGCGGGAGCCTCCGGTGGCGCCTCGTCCCGCGCGCTGGAAGTTGGAGTGTCCTCACCCCCTAGCCCCCTCTCCCTGCGCGGCGAGGGGGTAACAGCGCGCGCGCGGGTGGCAGAGGCGCGGCGACGTTGGTTGGGCGCCTCGGCGGGCGTTGGCGTCTGCGCGCGCACGGCTTCGGTCTGCGCCAATTCGCCGGAGGATGGCGGGGTCGCCGCCGCTGGTCCGGCGTCTATCGTCGGCAGCGCGGTCGCGCCGGCAGCCGTACCCGTGGGGGTCTGCCGTGGCCGTGGAATCGAACGCCGGCGGGCGGCGGCGTCATTGCCGTTGCTGTTGCCGTTGCCATTGGCGTTCTGTTCAGCCTCTCCGGAGTCCGGCGTCTGCTCTGGCCGAAGTCGTCCCTGCGCGTCGCTCTCTGCCACGTCTCTACCCTCTACCGTGGGCGCATCACCGTCCGTTTGGCATACCTACCCCGGATCGTGATCCGCATATCCTGGGCCAATCATCGCTCCCACAAGACGCCGTTGCCCGCATTATGAGACGGCTGGCGGCCTTGCGGCGTCACCGAAGAACCTCATCCGCCGGCCGGAAGAACCTCACCCCCCAACCCCCTCTCCCGCGAGGAGAGGGGGAGCCAGAGTCGTGGCGTTCCGGCCCGGGTTCCCCCTCGCCCCCGCACGCGGAGGAAGTCAGAGGGTGAGGACAACCTAGACATACCGCGTGAACCAGCCGGCCATCCGCACATAGAAGTCGCGCAGGTGGTCGCGCTCGCGGAACCCGTGGCCCTCGCGCGGGTACACGGCAAGCTCCACCGGCGTGTCGCGCTCGCGCAGCGACCGATAGAAAGCATACGCCTGGTTGACCGGGACGCACTCATCCTGCTCGCCATGCACGATCAGCGTCGGCGTCGTGATGCGCGCGGCGTAGGTGATCGCCGAACGGTCCCGATACGCCTGCGGGTTCACGTTCGGATCGGCGGCCAGGAAGCGGCTATCCCAATCAGGGATGTTGGTCTGCGCGTGGAAGCTGTGGAAATCGCAGATGCCCGCGCCCATCACCGCTGCCTTGAAGCGCGTCGTCTGGCTGACGGCCCAGGCCACCATGAAGCCTCCGTAGCTCCAGCCGAGGATGCCCACCCGCGCGCCGTCGGCGAGTCCGTGCGCCGCCACGTAGTCCACCCCGGCCAGGGCGTCCGCGAAGTCTTTGCCGCCCATATCGCCGAGCACCGCATCGGCGAATGCCACGCCGCGCCCGATGCTGCCGCGAATGTTGGGGCGTAGCACCGCGAACCCGGCCGCCGCGAGCAACTGCGTCCAGTTGTCGCCGAAGCCATCGCGGTAGGCGCTGGTGGGACCGCCGTGCACGTTGAGGATCAGTGGCGGGAGCCTTCCGTCGGTGGGCGGGTGAAGCGGCGGCGTATAGAGCGCCTCGATGCGCCATCCGTCCGCGCCCTCATATTCGATACGTCGAGTTGGCGAGACGGCCAGCGTCTCTTCGATCAGCGGATTGAGGCGCGTGAGCCGCCGCCACGCGACGCTCGTCTCCCCGTCGCCGGTCCGCTCGCCCAGCCACACATCGTCCGGACTCTGCTGATCGGCGTGCAGGGTGACGAAGCGACGCAGGTCCGCCGTCGGGGAGAGACGGGGCCAGGCGCGGTCGCCGACGAGAAAGTCACGCGAGAGGACACGGCGCTCCAATGTCGCGCCATCTACCAGGCCGATCTGGCTCGTCAGGCCATCCCACGCCGCATAGAGCAGCGCACCGTCATCCGGCGACCAGGCCACCCAACTTGGGCTACACTCAATGTCCGGCGTCACGTTGCGCGGATCGCCCCCGTCTATCGCGACCTCGTAGATATCGCCGCCGACGAGCGGGCGGTCGCTCCATTCGCCGAGCACATAGGCCAGCCGCCGGCCATCATGCGACCACGCGAGCGCAGCCGCCTGGCGCGAGAGTTCGGCGATCTGGCGGATCGCGCCGCCCGACGCGGGGAGCATGCCCAGCTGGCCGCGATACCAGTCGGTCTCGTTGGGGCCGGTGGAGAAGTAGACGGCGAACGAGCGACTATCCGGCGACCACGCATAGCGCCAGATCGTCACGTTGGCTGGGGTGACGGTCTGTGGGGTGTCGCCGTCGCGGGAGACGGTCCAGAGCCGCTGATGCAGATCTGGCTCGTTGACGCGCGGCTCCGTCTTCGACGCCTCACCGTCCACGGAGAGAAAGGCGATACGCGCGCCGTCCGGCGACCATTCGATCTCCGCGACGCCGTTGGGAACGGCGCAGATACGGTGGGGTGCGCCTCCCGCCGCCGGTACGACGTAGAGTTGCGGCTTGCCCGCGTCGCCGTCCTCGCGCCGGGAACAGAACGCGAGCGTCGCGCCGTCGGGAGACCAGCGCGGGCAGTCGTCGCTGAGCGCGCCGGTGGCGAGTTCGCGTGGTTGCGCGCCCTCTCGTGTTTCCACAAGCCAGATGCGCCCGCGCGGCTTCTGCTCACCGGGCAGGTATTCGTTGACGACGTAGGCGGCGGTCGTCCCGTCGGGGGAGAGCCGCGGATCGGACGGCACGCGCAGCGCGAAATAGGTATCGGGTGTGATGGCTTCGCGGCGTGGAATCAGATGGCCGGTCTCCGTAGTCACGATGGCTCCTCATTTCCTCGTTGTTTCAAGCGCGTGTAAGCCAGTCGCAGGCCAGTCAGCAGCAGTGTCGGATCCACCACATCAATCACCGGCGTCACCTGCGCGATGAGATCGGCCAGCCCGCCGTGGGCGATCACCCGCGCGCGCGCTCCCCCCGGCAGCTCTGCCCGCAGCCGCGCCACCAGCCCCTCCACCAGACCGACGTGTCCAAAGACGATGCCCGACTGCATGCACTCCATCGTATTCTTGCCCAGGGCGGCGGGCGGCGGCGTCAACTCGACCTGATACAGCCGTGAGGCCGCGCGCGCCAGCGCCTCCGCCGAGATGCCCAGTCCGGGGGCAATGGCGCCGCCCAGGAAGTCGCCCTCAGCCGAGACGCAATCGAAGCTGGTCGCGGTGCCGAACTGGATCACGATAGCGGGGCCGCCGTAGAGATTATGCGTCGCGAGCGCGCTCAGCATGCGGTCCGTGCCGGTCTCCCAGGGGTTGTCCACCAGCAGGCGGATGCCCAGCGGCGTCTGGTAGGTGACGATGATCGGCTCGCGACCCAGGTAGTTGGTCGCTAGTTCCTGAAAGACAGGGGTGAGCGGCGGCACGACGCTGCTGATGATGACATCCGCGATGTCGTCAAGACGCAGCCCCGCGTGCCGGCAGAGGTTGGCCAGCAACATGGCGTACTCGTCGGTCGTCTGCTCGCGGGCAGTCGCGATGCGCCAGCGCGCCCGCAGCGCCTCGCCGTCCACGGGGTACACGCCGAACTTGATGCCGGTGTTGCTGATATCAACCGTCAGCAATAGGCGCTCGGCGCGCTCACGTGCCTGCGGCATCCGTCTCTCCTATCGCGGGTACGCTCTCCGGGCGCGGCTCGCGTGCGGCGTGTTGCCCGTGGCGGATTGTATGCGCGAGAAATGCCTAGGTCAAGCGTGGCAAACCGCTGCGTCCGCCGTTTTGGTTGCCTCATCCCCCCGCCCCTTCCCCCTGCCGAGGGAAGGGGAGCCAGCGTTGCGCCTGCCGGGCAAAGATTCATCTAGTGATTGCTCTGCAACAACACGGTGATGTGACTCAGAACCTCTGGCAGACGCTCGCGCACATCGGCATTCGCGACGCGCATGACACGCAGCCCGTGACCCGCAAGGACAAGGTCACGTTCCGCGTCATATTCACGCTGCGTGTGATGTACGCCGCCATCCACCTCGACGACGAGGTGAGCCGCATGAC
>DATEGV010000483.1:0-3850 GCA_035279925.1 Ktedonobacterales bacterium
CCACGCTTACGGGCGATCTCACCGGCGTTGGGATCGTCCACTCCGGCCAGCAGGCGAAGCAGAGTGGACTTGCCGGAGCCGTTGGCGCCGACCAGCCCCAGGCGCGCTCCCTCGTTGAGCGTGAGGTCGAGGTCATGCAGAATCAGCCGCCCGCCAAAGTATTTGGAGAGCGCGTGCGCGTTGATGAGTGTCATGGATGGTCCTCCATCATGCGCGGGCGGGCTGTGGGAACAGAGGCGCGGCGCACGCGGAGTAACACAAAGCGGTCGCGACCTCTGTACTGGCCACGACCGCTGCTTTGAAAGTCTGATTGACGCGCGGGGCGTCAGCGAATAGGCGGATAAGCAAGCGAGCCGGAAATGGGCGCAGTACGACACGGAGGGACCGCGAAATCGCTGCCCTTGATGGCTCCGTTGCTGTACTGGTATCCCGCCGGATGCATGATTCGCCGCTTTCGTGAATGCGCGGACTGCTCCGCGCTGGGTGAGAGGGTAGCACATGGCGCGATGTCCTGTCAACCAGTGGGTGTGACATGCGCACTATTAGCGCTTGGCTCGCCATGTTACACTTGCGCGCAGAGAAAACGCGATGGCTGCAAGGCAGCGACTGTGCAGGGTGAACTGAGGACGAGCGCGTCCCGGAGGAACGATATGCGCAACGGAGCACGGGGCCGGCGGGAGCATGAGAGCGCAGCCTGGATACAAGCCAGCGGCCAGCCGCGAGTGGAGCGCGGCGCGTACGACAGCGTCCCGCGCGGCGATCCCCTGGGCAACCGGCTGCCGACCACCACGTGGGAGGTGATCCGGGAGCATGAGCGCCAGCGCCGCCAGCGCCTCGTGCGCATCCTCGCGCTTGGCGTTATGATTCCTGTCGTCCTGCTCATTCCAAGCTCGCTGTTTCCCAAGTTCATTCCGGGCAGCCTGATCGCGCTGACCATCGTCTTCATCGGCACCGCCGCGGCGTTTCTGCTCAACCGGCTCCATTTCGTGACTACGGCCGGCTACTCGCTCATCGCGGGTATCGGGCTGGCGCTCGCCTGGCAGGTCGTCTCGAAGGTGTTGCTGCAGCACGGCGTGGACGCGCTGGATCTGCGGTACTACGACCTGATGGTGCTGCCGATTCTGCTCTCATCGGTGCTTGTCGGGCGACGCGGCCCGTTCATCGTCGCCGGCTGCGCCTCCGCCTATACCATCGTCTCCCTGCTCATCCTCAAGCGCACGCCAGAGCTCCAGCAGTACTGGAACGCGCAGTATCACGACTCCCTCGGCTCGCGCTATGATGTCGTCGCGCTGGCGGTCCTGTTCCAATGGATTGCGGCGGTTGTCGGTTGGCTGGGCGCGGATAGCGTGCGCCGTGCGCTTCAGCAAGCGGCGCGGGCGGATGAGGTAGTCGAGGCGAACGCGCAGATTCTCGCGCAGGCGCGGGAGATGGCGGCGCAACGCCAGCGCCTGCAAGATGGCATCGTCCAGATCCAGCAGGTCCACGCGGCGATCGCGCGCGGGCATCTGGACGCGCGGGTGCGCATCGAACAGGGCGAGATCCTGCCCATCGCGATGAGCCTGAATCTGCTGCTGGATCGTCTGACGCGGCTGGCGCGGGAACAGTCGCAGCGGGCGACCATCGAGGAGGCGGCGCACGAGCTGGCGCTGGCGATGCGGCAGGCGCGGATGGGCCAGGTCTATTCGTCGCCCAACTATACCGGCACCGTCTTCGACGAGGTACTGATCGAGTTCGCGGCGATGCGCAATCTGCTGCCCGGTCGCTCCGATACGACGCAGCTTCCCAAGATGCCAAGTCAGCCCTACGGCTCTGGGGGCCTGGGCCCGGCGCCGGCGAGCCAGCCGCAGCGCCCAGCCGAGCCGCCATTCGTCGCGGACGCGCGGGAGGTTCGCCTGCCGCCGTGGTTGATGGGTGGCCAGTGGGGCCCGCAGCAGCCACCGCCTATGCCGAGCGGCGGCGAGGACGGCTATCGAAGCCGGCCCAACCAACCCGACGCGGACGATCTGGGCGACTGGCCCGCGCTGGATTAGCATGAGCCAGGGGAAGGCAACGCGCCTCTGACCCCCCCTCTCCTCGTGGGAGAGGGGGTTGGGGGGTGAGGTCAACGACGCACGATCACCGTTCTTAGGCCGGCTTCTCGATCGCGGGCGCGACGGCGGGCCGCGCTCGGCGCACCTGCGCGACCACCGACTCCGCTATGCCGATGGCCAGCAGCGCGAGCAGCAGGTGAATCACCTGGATGATCCAGTGCGCGGACGAGTTTTTCAGGATGCCTTCCTGCGTCATGCCGACGATGGCGAGCAGCAGCCCCAGCACGAATGTGCCGACCTGCAAGCCGATCTTGCCGGTGCGCAGCGCGCCGATGATCCCGATGGTCCAGAGCAGCGCAACAAAGACGATGCCCAGTATCATGTGGACGTATTTCACGCCGTCGGGAACGGCGCCCGTCCAGAGCAGAACGCCAAGTATGAGCATCACCACGAACAGGCCGCGCAGTGACATGTAGAGCGTGCGTAGCGACAAGGGTCTACCCTCCGAATAGGCGTGTATTGTGTATGGGTGCGGACTCGTGGGCGGCTGAGTCGCCCTCGTACATGAGCATACCAGATTTGGCCCGCGCCTGGGGATGGGGAACATGGCCGGGGCGGCGCGGTCGCTCAGCGTCGCGCTGCGTCTGGGTGGCGCGCGCGTTAAGGATTTGTTCATATCCTGAAACGTTGGTGTAACGTCTGCCGAACATGATAATCGTATAATGCTGACATCGCGGAGGACGACCCATGCGCGTATCCAAAGACGCCCTCGACGCCACAGATGTTGGGACCCTGCGCCGCCGCGTCTTGATCGTGGACGACGAGCAGACGGTGCGCGAGGTCGTCGGGCAGTATATGGAGCTTGAGGGCTACCACGTCCTGCAAGCCACCAACGGCCTGGAGGCGCTGCGCATTGCGGCGGCGACCCCGCCCGATATCGTGATTCTGGACCTCACCCTGCCAGGCATAGATGGCCTGGAAGTCTGTCGCCGTCTGCGCGCCGGCAGCGCCGTGCCGATCCTGATGCTCACCGCGCGGGCCGAGGACGCCGACAAGCTGGAAGGATTTGGCGTCGGCGCCGACGACTACCTGACCAAGCCGTTCAATCCGCGCGAGCTGGTCGTGCGTGTGCAGGCCATCATGCGCCGGTTGGAGGCGATGAGCGTGCCCGCGATGGTCTTCGATGGCGATCTGCACGTCGGCGACATCACGATACACCCACACATGCGGCAGGCCGAACGAGACGGCGCGCCCATCGAGCTCACCACGAAAGAGTTCGACCTGCTCTCGTTTCTCGCCGGGCGCCCCAAGCAGGTCTTCACCCGCGAGCAACTGCTGCAACACGTCTGGAACTATGACAACTACGGCGAGGATAGCACCGTGACGGTCCACATACGCCGCCTGCGCGAGAAGATCGAGCGTGACCCGGCGCGTCCACGACACCTGCGCACCGTCTGGGGCATCGGCTACAAATTCGAGCCATAGTCGCGTCCGCCATGACCACGCGGCTCTCAGCGTCCCGCGTCACGGCCCGCCGATGACTCCAGTCAATTCTGTAAGCATCTGGTCATCATTGTCACATTTCCCGTAATCCCCGGCGCGTATCCTCACTATGGCGGCGTCCGCGAGCGTCTACTCACGCCACCGCGTCGCCATCATTCCTGCTTCTCGTTCCGTGACGGCATACCGACATCGGCCTATCCGCCTGGGAGGCGACACAATGCCAGAGGACATGCGCGACGAATCACTGACCACCGACACACAAACGTCCGACCCTGAATCGGCGCCCTACTTTACCACCCGCGAGTGGGTCGCCCTGC
>DATEGV010000484.1:0-3101 GCA_035279925.1 Ktedonobacterales bacterium
CATCGAGCACGCGATCGGCACGCCCTGGACGATCCACATCGTGCCCCTGGGCGTGGATCTGGCGGAGTTCGAGGCCCACTGGGCGCGGCGTGAGCCGGCGCATACCCAACTGCTCACGATGGGCAGCCTGGCGCTGCCGCATGAGAGCGCGGCGCTCGCGGACTTCCTGCGTGGCGTCTATACCATCCTGCGTCTCGGCGAGCCTGACCTGCGCTATGATGTCGTCGCCCGGCGTCCGACTCATCGCCTGCGCGCGCAAGCGGCGCACGAGCCGCACGTCACGCTGCATGGTGAATCCGGCGAGATATCCAACCTCTGGCAGCGCGCTGGTGTCTACCTGGCCCCCGTCGCGGACGCGGAGGCGCCCGTGCGCATCTTGCAGGCGCTGGCCGCTGGCGTTCCCGTCGTGGCCACACCGGCGGCGTGCGCGGACCTGACCGTGCGCCACGAAACGCACCTGTTGCTCGCCGACTCGCCAGCGGAATGGATCGCGCGGGTGCGGCGCGTCCTCTACGATCCGAACTTCACGGCGCGCATGATTCTGCGTGGGCGCCAACTGATCGAGCAACGCTATGACACCGCCGTGGCGCTGAGGGGACTCGGCGCCGCCTATGAGCATGCAGTGGTAGGAGCATCCCGATGCGTATTGTGTTCGTAACGGCCCAACCGCCGTCCCGCTTGCACCCGCGCTCCTTTGGCTACGTTACATCGCTTGCCGAATGCCACAATGTCACAGTCGTCTGCCTCTGCCATACCCCGCGCGACATCACGGATGTCGGACTACTGCGGGGCCTGGGTATCCACGTGACGCCGGTCTTCGAGGAGAGCGGCGCGGCGCTCTCGCGGGCCGCCGGGGCGCTCTTTAGTGAACGCTCCCTCAAGGTCGCCTACGCCGCCTCGCCACGGCTGCGCGCCGCTGTCTTCACGGAGATCGCGCGCGGGGATGTCGGAGTCGTCCACGTCGAGCACCTGCTGGCCGCCGGGGCGACGCTCGATCTCCCGGTCCCGACGGTCTGGGACGCCGTTGGCTGCGCGAGCCTGCTCAGCCGGCTCAGCGGCGACCTCAGCCCGCAAGCCAGGGTCCGCGCCCTCGCGCGCATCGAGACACAGCGCATCCGCGAGTACGAGCGCGACCTCTTGCGCGCCTACCGCTACATTACCGTCGCCTCAGAACGCGATCAGATTGCGCTGATCGGCTCTGAGCTGCCGCTGCCATCCGACGATGTGGAGCGGGAGGAGGAGACCAGCGTGGAATCGCTGGCCGAGCTCGCTCCCCTGGGCGCGACGGCGGCGCTGCCAGCGGCCCGCCCCCTTGCCAGTGTGCGCGTGCTGCCCAGCGGCGTGGACCTGGACTACTTCCGGCCGATGGCGCCACGACGCCATCCCAACCGGCTGGTCTTCACCGGCCGGCTGAGCTCGCCCGCGAACGTCGCCGCGCTGGATACGCTGCTGACCGAGGTGATGCCGCGCATCTGGCGCGTACGCGAGGACGTGCGACTGACCATCGCGGGCATTCAGCCGCCGCGACAGGCGCGCGGCTACACCCACGATCCGCGCGTCACCGTCACGGGCTACGCTCCCGATCTGCGCCCATACCTCGCCGGCGCCAGCGTCGCCGTCTGCCCACATCCGTTCGCCGTCGGTACGTTGGACAGCATTCTAGAGGCGATGGCGATGGGAACGCCGGTCGTCACCGATGACGCGGCGATGGGCGGACTCGCGGCGATTCCGGGGCGTGATGTGCTCGTCGCGGGCACAGCGGACCGCTTCGCGCAACAGACGCTGCGGCTGCTAGAGGACGACGCGCTGTGGTACGCGCTCTCATTGCAGGGGCGCGCCTATGTGGAGCGCCGCCACGCGCTGCCGGTTGTGCGGGAGCGATTGGAGGAGCTGTACCGCGAGGTCAGCGATATCAACTACACGCTGCCGACGACGGGCAATCTCGCGGCGGCGCTGCGCTCGACGCGGCTGGCGGGAGTCTAGCGCTCAAGAAGAAACCGTTGGCGGGAGCCAGGTACTGGACGCAAGGACGAGGCGCGAGGGAGCGCCTTTCGCGACAACGGGCGCGCCGGCTCAAGGATGGGCCGGCGCTATGCCACTGCGGGGAGCTTGCTCAGGCGCTGGCGCGATGCGTCCACCAGTTGGCGACGAAACGCGGCAGCGAGAAGGCGGTGATGCGCGGGGGAAGACAGGCGGCGCTAACCTGGGACATGTCGCGGTCGGGGTCAACCGGCTCGCCACGCGAGTTCAATATGGCGCGCAACGCCTGGGGTGAGAGAATCGTGGTTTCCCGCTCCCAGATGGGAAGCTCGGTCGTGTTTTCGTCCGCGTAGACCGTCGAGGGCCAGATGATCTTCGGGCCGCCGAGCAGATCGAGCATCGCCGCCCCATAAAGGGGTCCGTACATGCTGGGCGAGTCGTGCGTGTCCAATGTCGCCTCCTGGAGTGTGAGACCGCTGTTTCCTTGGTCGTGGAGAAAGTGTAACATATCGTGCCCGTACATACGATATGACAGTACTTAATATCATGCGATAACAAAGTAGCTCAAAAGTGGGGTAAGTCGCTAGTAGGATGCCGCACGGCTCTGTGGTTTTAGTGACCGGCCGCCCGTCTAACACATACCCCATTCACGAGGGCCGCGCCGATGTCGCACGCGGGGGTTCCGTTCAGACTTGCCAAATCCGGCGTCGAGCGTGTATACTACGGTACAGACGAGCGTATCATGCTCTGCCGCGCTGTATTACAGTGGTCCCGCGGCGTAGCAACGAACGCGCAAGTGGCCGCCTTGCTCGCCAGCGCGTGAGGCGGAGAACCAGATGGAGCAGAAGAGATCATGCGCTATACCAGTGATGATAGCCGGCGCTACGCCTTCCGCGATTGGCTGCGGGCGGCGCTCGAACGGTTGGACTTTTACCAGCGCCGGGGCGACCGCTACCTCGTCAGCGAGTTCGCGCGCTACGCCGATCAGATGGGAGCGCGCGTCGAAGAGGTGAGCCTGGGTCGCTATCTGCGCGAAGAGAATCCCGTGTTGCCAACGCCTGAGAGCTGCCGCGAGTTGGCCAAGGCGCTGGGGCGCCATCCGGCCGAGGTGCTGATGGAGG
>DATEGV010000485.1:0-14717 GCA_035279925.1 Ktedonobacterales bacterium
GGTGTACGCGGCGTGGTTGCGCCGGTACTCCTCGCTTTTGGTGTTCACGCTGGTCGGCAGGATGGGCATAGGTCAGTCGTCCTCATCTTCCTCGTCATCGTCGTCGGCATTGTCATCAACCGCGCGCCCTTCAATTCGCGCCTGGATGTAAGCGATAGCGTCATCTAACGCAACGCCATATCGGTTGGTGTACAGCAGTGTGTCGGGATGTCTCACGCGAAGCCGCCGGAGCGGCTCAATGGCTCGCTCGTCGCCTACGTTCGCGAGCGCATTGACGATTACGAATTGGACAGGCGAGTCCTCGCCATTGAGCACGGCAAGGAGCGGTTCTGTCGCGCTCGCGTCTCCTTTCCGACCGAGCTTTTGCGCGGCGTAGCCGACAATCTCTGGGTCTTGTAGCGCCGCGATCGCGTACGCTTTGGCTCGCCCTCGATCCAGCTTGACGAGTGCGCGCAATGCGGCGCAGCGCACCCTACTTTCAGGATCCGCAAGCAATCGCGCCACTAGGTCGAAGACGCGCGCATGGCCCAGACGTCCCAGGCTCTCGACTGCCACGTCACGTATGTCCGCGGACTCATCGTCTAGCGCTTCAACAAATAGGGGAACAGCCCGCTCTCCAAGCGCCATCAGCGCCCAAGCGGCGGCCCCACTGGCGGCCCGATCACTGTCGGTTCGGAACATCAGATTGAGACGTTCCACATGCTCCTCGGCTCCGAACTTCGCCAATGAATAAGCCCCTTGCGCTCGCACCACGCTCAGCTCCGAGTCGAGCGCGCGTACAAGAGCGGGAACAGCGCGCTTGTCGCCGATCTCCCTCAGCGACTCCGCAGCTTCAGCCTGAGCAGAGTAGGCCGGATCCTCTAGCACACTGATGAGAGGGTCAACCGCCCGCGAGTCGCCCAACCGGCCCAATGCGCGCACGGCCTCTCTGCGCACCTGCCAGTCCTCATCCGCAAGCGCGCCGACCAACGGTCTAACTGCCCGCCTGTCCTTTGCGAATCCCAAGTCTCTTGCGGCTTCCCCCCTCAGAACCTTGTCAGGATGCGTCAGGCCCTCCAACAGCGACGCGAATCCCGGCTCACCAATATGGAGCAGCGCGTTTGCGGCGGCGTGGTTTCCCCCGCGTGTGACGGCCTCACGTAGCGGGTCTACCGCGCGCGTGTCCCCAATCTCCCCCAGCGCCTGCGCCGCGATGATGCGTATAAAAGAATTGTCGTCGGAGAGAGCCAGGATGAGCGCGGGAACCGCTTGCGCGTCGCGTAGCTCGCCCAAGCCGCGGACGCTCTCCTCACGGACCTTGTAATCCGGATCCTTGAGCGCCGCAATAAGGGCATCCTGTGCGGCAAGGTCGCGCATGTTGCGGAGTGACTTCGCGGCGCGCTGGCGTACCACCGTAACTGGATCATGCAGAGCGCTGGTGAGCGCTGGAATCGAGCGCGGTCTAACGAGTCTCCCGAGGGCGAATGCCGACCATGCGCGCACATCACTCTTAGGGTCGCTCAGCAAACCGATCAGCGGATCCACGGCTACGTCGCTGTTGGATTGCGCCAGCGCACGCGCCGCATAGACGCGAACGTTTGCTTGCGCATCGCCCAGCGCCTCGATGAGCGACTCGACACCTTCGTCGCCGAAATGCGCCAGACGCGAGGCGGCAAACTCCCGGGCGCGCTCGTTCTCGTCCGTCCTCAGGATGGTGAGCAGCGCCTGGATGTGCTCCTCCGTCGTCGGCGGGGCAGGAACATTATTGTAAGGAAGCAGTGCTTCCAAGTTCTGGCTCATTAGGCGCCACCGAAATAAAGCATTAAAAACAACAACTGTCTTTAAAGCCGCAGACCGGGCAGATAGACGCCTTGCCGCCCTTCAGATCCGGCATGGGCGCGCCGCAGACAGGGCAGGGCATCTCACGGGACATCGCCTTCGATATGGCTGATGTGGCCGTCGAGTCGAATAGCCGCTCCCCGCAGTTCGCGCAGACGCCAGCTTTGACGGTGACATGTATCATGTCGCCGTTTACTTGGGCGGCAATGTCCACGTCCTGAGCCGTGTAGGTGTTCTCACGCCCACACTGGGGGCAGCGGACTGCGCCTAACAATCCTTCCAAAGTTGTCATCGCCAATCGGCCCCTTTACTCGTGCTCGTCCCACTCCGGCCAGGGCGCGTGCTCCGGGATCTCGTAGCCCTGCAGCCGGTAGAGCGAGCTCGCGCCGTCCACGCGTAGCGTCGCGCCGGAGACGTAGGCGGCCGCCGGCGAGAGCAGGAACACCACCGCGCCGGCCACCTCCCGTTCTGTGCCCATACGGCGCGCGGGAGTGTCCGCGGCGACGCTAGCAAGCTGCGCCCGCACCTCCGGCGGGTACGTGCGCAGGCCACTGCTATTGATGACCCCCGGCGCGACGGCGTTCACGCGCACGGCGAACGGCGCCCATTCCAGCGCCAGCGACTGCGTAAGGTTGACCACGCCCGCGCGCGCCGCCCCGGAGTGCGCCATTCCCGGGAAGCCGCGCCACATCTCCGCGACGATGTTGACGATGGAGCCGCCGCGTTCGCGCATACCCGCGCACAGCGCCGCCTTCGACATCAGGAACGCGCCCGTCAGGTTCGTCTCGACGACGGCGTGCCAGCCCTTGGGACTGATGAACTCGGCGGGTGAGACAAACTGACCGCCCGCGTTGTTCACGAGGCCGTCCACGTGGCCGTGCCGTTCCACCACCTGCGCGAAGAACGTCTCAACCGACTCAGGGTCGCGGATATTGCAGACGAGCGCGGTCGCCTCGCCACCGGCGGCGAGGATCTCATCGCGGGTCGGCTCCAGGTGTTCCAACGAGCGCGAGCAGAGGATCACCGTCGCGCCGAGTGCGGCCAATTCGCGCGCGATGCTCCGGCCGATACCGGTGCCCCCGCCGCTCACGACGATACGCTTGCCGGTGAAGAGTCCCGCGCGGAACACGGATGCGCTTGCCATCGTGGAGCCCTCCCCCGCGTCGTAGAGACGCTAGCCGCGCCGGTTCAACACCTGCTCGTCTACGCGCGCCAACCCGTCGGCCAGCTTCTCGCGGATCTCCGACAGGCGCCGCATCTGCTCGTCCACGTAGTCCAGCCGCGCGCGGATCATCTCGCGCAGACGCTCCCCCTGCATGCGCGCGTCGTGTGTCGCGTCGTAGATCTCGAAGAGCTCACGGATGTCCTCAAGGGCGAAGCCAAGCCCACGCGCGCGCAGCAACAGCACCAGGCGCACGCGGTCCGCGGGTGTGTAGAGTCGCTGCTGCGTATGGTCGGTGCGTTGTGGGCTGAGGAGGCCGCGCTCCTCGTAGTAGCGGATGGTGCGGGTGGAGACGTCGAGTTCGCGCGCGAGGTCACCGATGGTATACATCTTGGCGGATTCCGGCGCGCTTGGTTCCACGGTGGCGGACCGCATCGGCTATCCCCTTCTCACTGGCGAGGATGCGTCATGGGCCGAACGCGCGGGTCAACCAGGGCGTCGGCGCTGCTATGACGGAGTATGCAAGATGTTTACGCGCACGTCAAGCGGCAGATTCGGTACACAACTTGCTGTACCGTAGGCTCGTACATGTTGTGTTCGTGACACCTTGATAGTGACCACAAAGGATGCTGGAGCATGAAGACCGACACGCGCGCCTCCCGCCCAATGACAATCGCCGACCTCTGCGAAGCCATCAGTGATGAGCGCATAGGGTACGCGCGGCGCGGCGACATCTACGAGGTCAGCGGTCTCCATCTCACCCGCTATCTGCGCGGAGAGCAGCCGCGGGGCAGCCTTGAGCCGCCGCATGTCGCCCTGGACCCAGAGACGCTAGATTCCGGCTGCACTGCGTAGGCTCGGCCAAGCGGCAAGGATGTCGCCTAGCCGATTCGACTCGTATCCCCAACACGGCTCGTAGTAATAGCAGCCGATCCAATTGCGAGTCGCTTCGTGATTGAAGAACGTCAGCGCGTGGGCAATCATATAGCAATTGATGGCCGGGTCGCGCGAGAGCACGGAGGCCCACCAGTTATTGGCGTTGACGACACCCGTCGTCTGGTCCACGCCCGCCATGATCTGGTCAATCGTCATAGCCGGGAACGTGCATGAATAGCCGCCGCACGCCGGCACGGTACCCTGCTTCGCGTCAAAGTCCAGCACCCACTGGCCGACCTTCCGCACCAGTTGCGGATCGTTTGGGTTGCCGTAGAGATCCGTAAAGGCGTTTTTGAGCACATAGATCACGGAGAACTGGTTGCCATAGCCAAGCTGCCAGAAGCTCGCCTGCGGACAGTTCTCAATATTCGAGAAGTAGTTGGTTCCCGCGCGTGGCGGATTGTTGGCGCAGTTACTGTAGTTGATGCGCGCCCCGATGCCCTCCGCGTGCGTCCACCAGACGAGCAGCTCCGGCTCGATGCTCGCGTGATAGCGATCGTCATACGCGCTGGCGGCGTGGTAGGCGTAGGGAAGCATGAAGACCATACGTTGGCGCTCGTCGTCGGGCAACGCCTGATTATTGGAGGGCCAGTCGAAGCCATACTTGTTGACGTAGTGACCGGCGTCCGTGATGTCCGGCGCGGGAACCGGCGTCGCCGTCGGCGCTGGACCCGCTCCACTCACCGCGTCCCATGCGCGATTCGACCACTGGCCGACGAATCCCGTGCCCGTGATCGTCACCAGCGTCGCCGAAATGACGACCAGGATCGTCAGCGCGACCAGCAGTGGCCGGTGCAGTCGCACGAAGCTCGCCGCTTTGCCGCTCGCCACGGGTCTCGTCGCCAGGCCGCGCGACGCCCGCCGCGTGATGCCCTTGCCCGGCACCAGCAGCACGGTCAGGACGCGCGAGGGAACGGGTCTGCGCGCCGGGACCTTCGATGGCGATGCGAGAACCGGCAGCGCCGCGTCACGGTCAACGTCCCACTCGTCGGCAAGCGCCTCAACGTCACCGATGTCGTCTGGGTCGTCCCACGCGCCGTCATCGTCGGGCGGCGCCGCGCTGACACGCGGCAGACTCGGCAATGTCACGAGAGGCAGGACCAGCGTGCCGAAATCCTCACGCCCGTCCTCACGCCGCCTATCGTCGCGCCGCGCCGGCCGCGCCCGCTCACCGCGTCGTCCATTCATCGCCGCGACACCCTCTCGCACACGTGTACCGGCTCAACCGGGAGCCATGCCCCTGTTCCATCAGCAGCATAGTCGCATGGAGAACGGCGACTGCCCGAACCGGGAGAAACGGGCTACGTCTCCGCTCAACAGGTTGCCGTCGCGGCGGCGTAGTAGCGGCTGGCCGGCGCCGCGCCACGCACGGACGCCAGGAAACGGCTCGCCTCGACCACACCAGCGAGGTCCGCGCCCGTCTCGATGTCCATGCCATGCAGCATGTACAGCAGGTCCTCCGTCGCCAGATTGCCCGATGCGCCGGGCGCGTAGGGGCAGCCGCCTAGACCACCGGCTGAGCTGTCGAAGATCGCGACGCCATGCTCCAGCGCGGCGAGCACGTTGGCCAGCGCCGTGCCGCGTGTGTCGTGGAAGTGCATCGCCAGCCGTTCCAGCGGTACCCGCGTCTGCAGCAGCCGTGTCACCTCGACGACCTGATTCGGCGTGGCGACGCCAATCGTATCGCCGATGGAGAGCTCATCCACGCCCAGCGCCAGCAGACGCTCCACCACATCCAGCACCGCCGCCGGAGCCACCGCTCCCTCATAGGGGCAGCCAAACGCCGTGGAGATGTAGCCGCGCACGCGCACACCCTGTTGCCGCGCCGCCGCGACGACTGGGCGGAAGTTCTCGACGCTGCCGGCGATGGACGTGTTGATGTTGCGCTGGACAAACGTCTCGGAGGCGCCAGTGAAGACCGCGACCTCTGTCACGCGCGAGGCCAGCGCCCGCTCCATGCCCTTGAGGTTCGGCACGAGCACGGGATAGCGCACCCCCGGCGCCCGCTGGACGCCGGCCATCACCTCCGTGGCGTCCGCGAGCTGCGGAATCGCCTTCGGGCTGACGAACGAGGTCGCCTCGATGACCGGCAGCCCGGTCGCGCTGAGCAGATCAATGAAGCGAATCTTATCGGCGGTTGAAACGACGCCCTTCTCGTTCTGTAGGCCGTCGCGTGGCCCAACCTCGACCACGGTGACGCGGCGCGGCCTCTGGCCTTCCATCTCGCACGCTCCGATCTCTGTATGGTAAATTCATCGTTCGCGGGCAAGTGTCCTCATCCCCCGGCTCAGGGCTGCCTCATCCCCCAGCCCCTTCCCCCTGCGGAGGGAAGGGGAGCCGGAGGCGCGCCGTTCCGGGACAGATTCCCTCCCGGGCCTCTGCGTGACTCTGCCTTCCCCTCGCCAAGCGAGGAGACGGGATCACGGAGCGCCGCCATCCGCGTCGGCGCTCGCCTCCACCGCTACCAACGGCTCGCCGCCTTGCACCACATCGCCCGCTTGGTGTGACACGCTGACGACACGGCCCGCATATGGCGCGGCAATCGCGTGCTCCATCTTCATCGCGCCCAGGATGACCAGCGTCTGGTGCGCGGCGACGAGATCGCCCTGCGCCACATTCACCGCGATGAGCGTGCCGGCCATCGGCGCGACAAACTGTTGGCGGCCATGCGCCGTCTCTGCCCCCTGCGCGGTAGATTCAACATCCAACGGGCGCGGCTTACGGAGCGTGTAGGCGTTGCCCGCGACACTCACCAACACATCAAGCCCGCGCCGCGCCAGATACACTGTCTCACGTCGGTCGCTTTGCGCCAGAGTCAATTGGCCGTCCTGCCGCGTGAACGCGGAGACCTGCGTATCGTCCGCGCCGTCCACCCCGACCGCGAAACCCTCGGAGCCGACCAGTGGCGTGACGGTGACGCTGTGCTCGCCGTCCCGCGTGGAATAGCGACAGCGCCGTCCGCTGGCCGCGCCGATGAGGGCCGCCCGGCTCGTCCACGGGTTGTATGGCCCGCGCGCGGGAACCTCCGGCGTGGTCGCCAACGTCTCCCAGAGCGCGGCGGCGATCAACGCGCTGGCGGGGATCGCCTCGTGGCTGGTCGCGCCACTGAGGTCGTGCGTCTCGATGTACGCGGTGGTCGTGCGCGCCGACTGGAAATCCGGCTCGGAGACGATGGCGCGCAGCAACGGGATATTCGTCGCGATGCCCAGCACGGCGAAATGGTCAAGCAGCCAGAGCATGCGGCGCACGGCGGCTGGCCGATCCTCCGCCGCCGCGATCAGCTTCGCGAGCATCGGGTCGTAGTGGACCGTCACCTCATCGCCGGCGCTCACCCCCGCGTCCACACGCACACCTGGAGCGCGCGGCGCGGAAAACGTCAGTATCCCGCCGGTTGACGGCAGGAAGCCATTGGCGGGATCCTCGGCATAGAGGCGGGCCTCGATGGCATGCCCGCGTGGTGTGATCTGCTCCTGCCGGATTGGCAGCGGCTCCCCGGCGGCGATAGCAAGCTGCAAATGGACGAGATCGAGGCCGGTGACGAGTTCCGTCACGGGATGCTCGACCTGGAGCCGCGTATTCATTTCGAGAAAGTAGTAGCGCCCGTCGCCGTCCAGCAGGAACTCGACGGTGCCCGCGTTGACGTAGCCAGCGGCGCGAGCGGCGCGCACAGCCGCCTCGCCCATCTCCGCGCGGAGCTCCGGCGTCAGCGCCACACTCGGACTTTCTTCGATGATCTTCTGGTGGCGGCGCTGGATCGAGCATTCGCGCTCGCCCAGATGGACGACGTTTCCGTGCTGGTCAGCGAGAATCTGAAACTCGATGTGCCGTGGCGCGATGACCAGCTTTTCGAGAAACACACTATCGTCGCCGAACGCCGCCAGCGCCTCGCGTTGCGCCGCCGCCAGCGATTCCGCGAATTCGTCGGGGGTGTGGACGACGCGCATGCCCTTGCCGCCACCACCGGCCGACGCCTTGAGCATCACGGGATAGCCGATGCGTCCGGCCTCACGCTCCAGTGTGCGCGCGTCGCGTTTTTCGCCGGAGTAGCCGGGAACTGTCGGCACGCCCGCTTGCTCGACGGCGCGCTTGGCGGCGGTCTTCGAGCCCATCAGCCGAATGGCCTGAGCCGGCGGACCGATGAAGACGATGCCCGCCTCGGCGCACGCTTCCGCGAACTCGGCGTTCTCGGAGAGGAAGCCATAGCCGGGATGGATGGCCCGCGCCTGCGTGGCGCGCGCCGCCGCGATGATGGCGGCGATGTTCAGGTAGCTCTCGCGGGCGGGGGCCGGCCCGATGCGAACCGCGTCGTCGGCGGCGCGCACGTGCATCGCTTCACCGTCGGCGTCGGAGTAGACGGCGATGGCGCGGATGCCCAACTCCTGACAGGCCGCGATCACGCGGACGGCGATCTCGCCACGATTGGCGATCAAAACGGAGTCAAACATCCTCGCTCACCCAACCCGCGCGGCGCTTCTCCAGGAACGCGCGTATGCCTTCCTGCCCTTCCGGTCCGACGCGCAGCCCCGCGATGGTGGCCGCCGTCATTTCGCGCGCCTCCTCATCGGAGAGCGACGATACCGTTCGCGCCATGAGCTTGCCCGCGCGCACCCCAGCGGGACCGCTCTGCCCGATGTGGCGCAGCGTGGCGGCGACGGCGGCGTCAAGCTCACTGGCGGGCACGATGCGATGGACGAGGCCGATGGCCAGCGCGCGGGCGGCGTCGAACCGCTCCGCCGTGGCGAAGAGGGCGCGGGCGGCGCTCTGCCCGATCTTACGCACCACGAACGGCGAGATGACCGCGGGCGCGATGCCGAGCCGCGCCTCGGTGAAGCCGAATTTCGCGTCGTCGCTGGCGATGGCGATGTCGCAGACGGCGGTCAGCCCGGAGCCACCACCCAGGCTCGCGCCGTGGATGCGCCCGATCACCGGATGGCGGCAGGTGTCAATCGCGCGGAACATGTCCGCCATGCGCAGCGCGTCGGCGACGTTCTCATCATGGGTGAAGTCGAGGCTGGCGCGCATCCAGTTCAGGTCAGCGCCCGCGCAGAAGCTCGGCCCCGCGCCGGCCAGCACCACCGCGCGCGCCGTGTCGTCGTCGCTCAGCCGCTGAAACACATCGGTAAGCTCGGCGATGAGCCGCGCGTTGAAAGCGTTATGCACCTCCGGACGGGCGAGCGTCACATACGCCGCGATACCGCGCCGTTCGACGCGCAGAAACTCATACGAGCCAAAGGAGTCGCCGCTGACTCCCACCGGCTGGTCAGGGATGCTCATCTGGTGAAGCGCCTCCTCGCGCCACTTGCCGATCAACATGTCACTTCTAGCATACCGCGCCGGGGCCGCAAGACGCCCCGAACTCTGCGAGACGGTGTGGCGCGGACAGTCAGGATGTGCGAATGGATGTCGCCCTGGAAAACACGACTGGACTGAAATTGGTGTGAGTATCATAGGCGTCCTGCCCTTCGCGCCGCTTCAGGAAGCCCACCACGGCATAGGTAAACGGTGTCGCGACCACCTCGTACAGCACCTTCAGCGTCCACTGCGCGCCGATCAGCCGGAGCAGCGCGTGCGCCGGGACATGCTGGGCCAGCCCGAAGGCGATCGTGATGAAGATAATCGAGTCAATGCCCTCACCGACAAAGGTTGAGCCGATGGTGCGCGTCCACAGCCAGCGCCCTTTGGTGGCGATCTTCAGCTTGGCCAGCACGAACGAGTTGGTGAATTCGCCGACGAGATAGGCGCAGAACGAGGCCAGCAGCAGCCAGGGCGTGAAGCCCAGGATGTCGGCATAGGACGCCTGGCGCCCAGGCGCCCACCCGGCGAACGACGCCCCTGGCAGCCGCCCGCCGATCCAGATGGCCGCGACGGCGATCAGATTGCACGCGAAGCCCACCCAGATCACGCGCCGCGCCGCGCCGTAGCCGTACACCTCCGTCAGCACGTCGCCGAAGAGATAGCTGAGCGGGAAGATGACGATTCCCGCCGGCGTCGCGTAGCCGCCGGGGAGCGCGATGGGCTTGACGGCAATGATATTCGCCACGATCAGACAGGTCACGAACAGCCCGGCCAGAATGACAAACCAGCCGGAGTACAGCCCTTTCCTCGAATCCTCCACGAAGACACCTCATATTCATGCGGCCTTCACGCTGCACAGGCGTGCGCCGCCGGGCGTCCGACTCGACGCCTGCCCCTCAGTATGGCGTACGAGCCGGGCGCGGGTCAATGGCGGGCGACGGCATAGGTTGGCGTCAGCGGCATGCGTACCCTCTACGCGAGAACGCGGCGGCAGATGGTATACTTTGCGGGTAGATTTCGCGCTTTTCCCCTCTCAAGGAGGTCGCATATTCATGTTTGAAAGTCTCTCACAGCGGTTGGATGGCGTCTTCGATCGCCTGCGCGGCAAGGGCAAGATTTCCGAGAAAGATGTCACCGACGCCATGCGCGAGGTGCGCCAGGCGCTGCTGGAGGCCGACGTCAACTTCAAGCTCGTCAAGCAGTTCGTCGCGCGCGTGCAGGAGCGGGCGCTCGGTCAGGAGGTGCTGAACAGCCTGACGCCCGCGCAGCAGGTGATTGGCATCGTGCATGATGAGCTGATCGAGATGCTTGGCGGCGCGGACGCTGGCAAGGCGAAGCTCGAATTCGCGGGCGCTCCACCCACCGTCTGGATGCTCGTCGGCTTGCAGGGCGTCGGTAAGACGACTCACTGCGCCAAGCTCGCCGCCTACTACCGGAAGCAGGGCCAGAAGGTTGGCATGGTCGCCGGCGATATGCAGCGCCCCGCCGCCGTGCAACAGCTCCAGCAGCTTGGTCGCCAGCTCGATATTCCCGTCTACTCCGAGCCGCAGGGCGCCAAGCCCGTGGACATCTGTCTGCGCGCGGTGCGCTGGGCGCGCGAGCAGGCGCTCACCGTCTTGCTTCTCGATACGGCGGGGCGCTTGCACATAGATGAAACTCTCATGGATGAGGTTGCCACCATCCGCGAGCGCACGCAGCCGCAAGAGGTGCTGCTGGTGGTGGACGCGATGACGGGCCAGGAAGCGGTGCGTGTCGCCGATGAGTTCAACAAAACCGTCGGCCTGACGGGCCTCATCCTCACCAAAATGGATGGCGACGCCCGTGGCGGCGCGGCGCTCTCCGTCCGGCAGGTGACGGGCGTGCCAATCAAGTTCATGGGAACCGGCGAGAAGACCGACGCCCTGGAGCCATTCTACGCCGACCGTCTGGCCACGCGCATCCTCGGCATGGGCGATGTAATGACGCTGATCGAGCGGGCGCGCGAGCAGATGGACGATAAACAGGCCGCCCAACTCACGAAGAAGATGGCGAACGCCTCATTTGATCTGGAGGACTTCCTCAATCAGATGCGTCAGATTCGCAAGATGGGACCGCTCACTCAGCTCATGGAGATGATTCCGGGCATGGGCAAGGCGATGAGCGACCCACAGATGAAGGAGGCGCTGGAAGGCGATCAGATGAAGTGGACGGAGGCCATCATCCTCTCGATGACGCCGCAGGAACGCCACAATCCCGATATGCTCAATGGCAGCCGCAAACGCCGCATCGCGCGCGGCAGCGGCCGCTCCGTGCAGGAGATCAACCAACTGCTCGCGTCGTTCAAGCAATCGCAGAAGATGATGAAGCAGGTGATGGGCATGCAGAAGGGCGGCATACGCGGACGCCTCAAAGGGCTGAGCAGCCTGGGCGGACTTGGCGGCGGCATGCCCTTCGGGATGTAACGCGCTACGGTTGCGCGATGGCGCGCGTGGCTCCGGCGTCTTCGCCCACGCCCAACCCGCCGCTTCGCCCTTCGGTGTGCGCTTCAGCCACCACCAACACATCCATGCTGAAGCTGCCGCCCGACCCCTCGGCGGCGTCCGCGAAGTGTTCGGGATGCGTTTCTTTCCACTCGCGCCAGACCTCGACGATGATCGCCTGCACGACGCCCGCGATCGGCGACGCGAACAGCGCGCCCCAGAGGCCGAACAACTCACTGCCGGCGAGCAGCGCGAAGATCGAGACGGCGGGATGCAGCCCGACGGCGCGGCCGACCAGGCGTGGGCTGGCGAGGTCGCTCTCGAAGATGTGCATCGCGATGAAGATGATGAGCACCACCACCGCGAGCACGGGACTCTTCGTGAGCGCGAGGGCGACGCAGGCCACGCCTGAGATGAAGACCCCGATGATGGGAATGAACTCGAGCAGGAAGGCCAGCACGCCCAGCAGCAGCGCATACGGCACGCTCAGAATGAACATCAGCGCGCCCGTCAACACGCCCACAAGCACGGAGAGCGAGATCTGCCCGCGAATGTAGCCGCCGATGACGCGCTCGAAGGTGTTGACGAGAAAATTGATGCGGTGGCGCCAGGGCAGCGGCGCGCGCGTGCGCAGCCAACCGACGAGCCGGTGTCCGTCCACCTGGAAATACACGCTCAGCACAATCACGAGAATCGTATCCACGACACCGCCGAATATCTGCGTGATGAGCGGCAGCGCGCCCGCCGCGATCTGCTGAGGATTACGGGTGATCTGTTTGCCCAGATCCTGGATCTGGGTGGAGGTGACACCCATGTTGCGCAGCGTCTTCACGAGACCGGAGGAGGAATGTTGGCTCTTATTGGAGAACAACTCGCTCAACTGGTGGACCAGCGCCGTCACCTGTGTCACCGTCGCGTTCACGATCAGATAGCCGATGAAACCGAGGACCGCGATGACGATGAGGTAGGCGACCGCGATGGCCAGCGGCCGGATGAGCCAGCGGCGGAGCAGCGAAACGAGGGGGTTGATCGCGTAGGCCAGCAGCGCCGCGACGACGACAGTGAGGATGGCGGCCGTGATGTGCGACGCCGCCCAGATGGCCATACCGACGATGACAATCCAGCCGATGATGGCGAGCGCGATGTCGCGGCGGCGCGCCCAGTCGGGCGAGGAGGCCATAGCTCCCAGCAGCGTCTGCGGCCTAAAAGATGGTTCAGCCATCGCGCCTTCCCCCCCTGTAACCTCGCCTCGCGCGCCGGACGCGCCACCCTTCGTCGCCTGGCGTGACCACCGACGCCAATAGCCCCATGAGGCTTGGCACACTTCACGCAAGTGGTCTCCGCGAAAGAGGCAAGCGTGACCATTCAGACGAACGAGGAGCCGGAACGGCCATGTGCATACATCGCGGTACTCTACACAACATACCCCACCGTTACATCATCAGACGCGCATTGGGCGCGCTTTGTGTCGCCGTAGTCTGTCTCGCCGCGCTCTCGGCCTGCAAGATTCAACTGGGAACGGCGACCACCACGGCCAACGGACCCGGCACGACGGTCCCGCTCACCATCGCGCGAGGCGCCGACGGCTCGACTCTGGCGCTGCTCGCCGTGACGATCAACGGACAGGGGCCATTCCAGTTCGCGCTCGACACGGGCGCCAGCAGCTCGCTGATAGACCGCACGCTCACCTCGCAGCTCAGCCTACCTGTCGCCGGTCCGCCGCAGACCATCGCCGGCGTCTCCAGCAAGGAGACCGCGACCCCGGTGAAGGTCGCCGCCTGGCGTATCGGCAAGCTCACCCTGCCCAGCGGCTCGATAGATAGCGCCGCGCTCTTCGACTCGCGCCAGAGCGACTCCGTGCGCGGGCTGCTCGGCTCAGACATCTGGAACCAGTTCGGCCGCATCACCATAGACTACGGCGCCGGCACGCTCACGGTCTATTCGCAGACAACGGGGATGCGGTCCGGGTCGGACGGGTCGTTCATTCTAGGGTCGCCTGGGATGTTGTAGAAAGGCGCCTTAAACTAACCGCTTCATGGGGCTTGGGCGGATGCCGAATTACTACAGCGAGACGAGATTGGTATGATACGAGTGAGGCGGCACTAGCGTCTCTACGCCAAAGTAAGGAGCGCCAGCCGATGCCGACCAATCCACCCGAACGGCAACCCCCAAAGCCAACGGGACCGGTCATTTCCTGGCTCCTTGAGTCCGACCCTTCGATCAGTTGGCAAGCGAAGCGAGACCTGACCGACGCGCCCGACGAGGAGGTCGCCGCCGAGCGCGCACGAGTCGCAACCGAAGGCGCGGGCGCGCGGCTGCTCGCCCTCCAGGCGTCCGACGGGCGGTGGGGCGGCGCGGCGTGGAATCGCGGGTGGGACTCGACGATGCACGTTCTGACGCTCCTGCGGGAGATGGGTCTTGATCCCACCAGCGACGAGGCCCGGCGCGCGGTGGGGCTCGTCCGCGACCGGGTGACGTGGCAAGGATGCGGTCCGAAGGAAGCGGACGACAACCCCTTCTTTGCCGGCGAGGTCGAACCCTGCATCAACGGGCAGGTGGCGGCGAGCGGCGCCTACTTTTGCCAGGACGTCCGAGGCATCGTCCACCGGCTACTCGGCGAGCAACTCTCCGACGGCGGCTGGAACTGCGAGGCGGAGAACGGCTCGACGCGGTCCTCGTTCAATACCACGATCTGCGTGCTGGAAGCGCTGCTCGAGCAGGAACGGGCGGCTGGGGCTAGCCCGGAGCTGACGGCGGCCCGTCTCCGCGGGCAGGAGTACCTTCTCGAACGTCGCCTCTTCCGCCGCCGGTCAACTGGCGAGGTGATCGAGCGAGATCGCAAGGGCGATGCCGCGTGGACGCGCTTCGCCTTCCCGACGTGGTGGCATTACGATGTGCTGCGGGGGCTGGATTACCTGCGCAGCGCCGGCGTCGCGCCGGACGAGCGTGTGGCCGAGGCGATCGAGCTGGTCATCTCCAAGCGTGACGGCGACGGCAGATGGCCGCTCGAGACCCAGTACCCTGGCAAGATGCCGGTGGAGACGGAC
>DATEGV010000486.1:0-6023 GCA_035279925.1 Ktedonobacterales bacterium
GTTCACAGCGTCAGCAGCCGGCTCAGTGTGCGTATCTACGGGATTCCCTTGTTGCCGCGCGATCTCCGCCCAGATCGTCTCGATCTCCCGCTTGTCTCGCAGCCACTCCTCGTCCGCGTCGTCACGAACAGACGTCGTCGGCTTGCCGATGAGGGGATTCAACGTCTGGATTTCAGCTGCCGCCTGACGTATCAGCGCCTCTATCTCGGCGTCACGTTTGGGCTGAACGGCCATCATTCCGACTCCGTTTGATGTGCGAATTACCTACTACAGAGTACTGTACCATACTCAGTCGGCGCGACCCCGCCGGAAACAGGTTCCCCCTCGCCTGCGCACAGGAGAGGGGGTCAGGGGACGAGGACTTCTCCGCCTCCCCCTCTCCTCGCGGGAGAGGGGGCCGGGGGGGTGAGGTCACACGATCAGTTCGAGGTCCATATCATACTCGCGGGCCATCTTCAGCACCTCGTTCTTCTGGGACGCTACCAGCGCCAGATCGCGCTCGCGCAGCGCCGTGCTCGCCCAGGCGCGCTCGCGGGGCCGCCACATTAGATGCTGCACGAACAGCGGCCACATCTCCTTCGTGACCCGTTCGATGGAACGCTTCGTCTTGTAGGGCGCGGACTCCAGCAGTTGCCGCTCGTAGCAGACGCCGGAGGCATGGTGGATGCCGTCGTCAATCGAGAGCTTCATGCAGATCTCGGCCAGGATCGTGTCCGGCGCCGCGCGCGAAATCTGGTGGAAACGCGGGATGACCAGCCCCTCGAAGGCGACCTGGAAGAGCCAGATCTTCTCCTCGATGGTGTCCACGTTCATCGTCAGCTCGCCCAGCTTGTGCAGGAACGGGTCCGGCTCGCAGACGCCGCCGATCTGGTTCGAGAGCGTGAGCCACGCCTCCGTGTGCCGCGCCTCGTCCTGCGTCATCGTCGTATAGTAGAGCTTGGCGTCGTAGTCCGCCGCGTCACGCAGAAGTTGCAGCGAACACTGCACCGCGATCATGTCGGCCTGGAGCTGTTGCGTCACAACGGAGCGCCACATCGCATGGCGCCGCGCCTTCTTGATCTCCGAACCGACGCCTTCCGGCACCGGCGCGATCTTCCCCCACGAGAGCGCGCGCACATCCCAGGCCTGCTTCTTAGCGAGTTGATAATATCGCTCCATGCCGTCCACAGGCTCGTTAATGATGTTGATTCCCGCGCTGATCGCGAGCGCGTTCTCCGTCTCGGCTACGTCTATAGACACTCAGGCCCCCTTGTATATGCGGTGTGCAGCGCGTTTCGGCCATGGCCGACGCCGGTCACAGTCTACCATAAGAGAACGGGCGCCTCCTATTCGATAGACCATTATGCTACGCCTGCCATCTCACACCCGCGTCACAATCCGACGACGACACTTCACAAGAACCACCGCAGCGCCACCGACGACACATCCGCCGCCAGCGCCGCCAACAGTGGCAGCAGCGCCAGCGCCAACGCGACGTCCACTCGCCTCCGCGCGGCCCAATCCGGCGCGCCGTTACCAGTCGCGGCATCATCTGTGCCCAGAATCAGCGCGCGTTTGGCGCGATCACCGGTCGCGAGCGCCGCCACCGCCAGCGTGATGTCGCGCAGGGGCAGGCTCGTCCGCGCGTGGATCACCTGGCAAAGCATCCCCGATTGCGCCACCGCATCCGGTCCGGCGTCCGCCGGTAGCCGCCACGCCAGTGTCTGGTCGCCGGCGTCCAGCAGGTAGACGCGATGCTGCTTGCCCTTCGCGCCGTAGCGGTATCCCAGGGCGGCGAACCCGCACACCTGCGTCCACAGGATGTTCCGGCTGTACCGTTGCCGTGGGTCGCGCCAGTTCAGCCCGTTGGGCAGGATGGTCACGCCGATCGGCTCCCCCAGCCACCGGACGCGCGCCGCCACCGACGCGCCGGCCAGCAGCAGCGCCAGCCCCAGCGCCGCCAGCCCCGTAATCGCCGCCCGCGCCCAGCCGCCCCAGCCCACATACACCGTGACGTAGAGCGCCGTCAGCGTCGCCAGCGCCCCGACCACAAGCAGCGCCTCCGCGTAGAGCGTCTCCTCCTCGGCCTGCCCATCCTCCGGGGCCGCGAACGGGCCAAGCGGATTCGACGACTCCAGCGGTAGCCACCCCCCGTCGAGTGGCGCGGGCTGGTTGGAAACGACCGGCGCGGCCTGGTCATCGTCCTGGCGCACGGCGTCCCGCACGCGCGCCGCCCCGACGAGCAGATGCGTGGGAGTCAGCCGCCGCGCGAGCAACAGCGTGCCCGCCACCTGTAGCGTTGAGAGCGCGCCAAGCAGCAAAATGTTTCGGAGATGCGTATTCGTGAGGATGGCGCCGGGAGCCTTCGCGCGCAGGGCCAGCGCAAGCGTCTGCGCCGCGTTCGCCGCCAGTAGCGTCGCCGCCGCCAGCGCAATCAATGGCAGCACGGCCACCCAGCGCGGACCGCGCATCCACGTCGCGCGCCGCTCTGACGCGCTCATGCGGTAGTAGCGCACCACTCGCAGGAAATCGCGCATGCTCGCTCCACCCTCCGCCACCCAGCACTCTCGTTCGGGCAAGCATGCCAGAGGGTGGCGCCGCTGTCAACAGACTGCGGGCACGCCTTCAGCCGCGTGGGGGAATGTACTGCACCGACCAGCGGTTGCCATCCAGATCCTCGAAGAACACAAAATGTCCCCAGGCGAACTCCTGGACCTCACTGACCTCGACACCTCGCTGAGCCAGCTCGTCGTGAGCCGCGTTGATGTCGCTGACCACCAGTTGCACGCCCCGCACCGAGCCGGGCGCCGCGTCCGTAATGCCTTCGCCTATCGCTATGGAGCACGCCGATCCTGGTGGAGTCAGCTGCACGAAGCGCAGTCCCTCGCTGACCGCATAATCGTGATCCAGGTTGAACCCAACCTTCTCGACATAGAACGCCTTGGCCCGGTCTACATCTGTCACGGGAATCGCCACCAGCTCGAGTTTCATGTCCATGGGATGCGTCACCTTTCGTCATGATCGGCACCACAATTCAATGGCTACGTCGCACGCATACAATATCACCACTGCGCATCGCCTTGTGGTTCCTCAGGTCCCGCTCACCAGCGTTTTGGCCCATTCCCACATGCCGCCGGACGTGTGGCGGCGCACGTACTCCTCAAAGAGGGCCGCGCTCTCTAGCCGCAGAACGCCACCCACGATGGTCGGCGTGCGATACGATGGGAACGCCTTCGGGTCGCGGCGCCAGCCTTCCACCAGCGCGACGGCGCCGTCGCTGGGCGAGGGCAGCGCGTAGACGACCATGCCTACGCCGAAGGTCATCGCCGCGCCAAGGCACATCAGACATGGCTCGACCGTCGCGTAGAGGCGCGTCTCCCGCCGTCGTTTGATCCCAAGACGCTCCACGTCTTCGAGCGCCAGCAACTCCGCGTGCGCGAGCAGGCGCCTCGTGGCGACTTCGCCAGTATGCCGCGCCGCGATCACCGCGCCGTCCAGCGTGACCACCGCGCCGATCGGTAACTCACCGGCCTCAAGGCCACTCGCGGCGACGCGCAGCGCCTCCAGCAT
The DNA here is from genome assembly GCA_035279925.1 of Ktedonobacterales bacterium. Classification (GTDB taxonomy): domain Bacteria; phylum Chloroflexota; class Ktedonobacteria; order Ktedonobacterales; family JADMIN01; genus DATEGV01. The sequence continues at coordinate 3,550 of DATEGV010000486.1, forward strand.
CAACTCGTCATGTGTTCGCTCCATCGGGCGACCTCACGGGAGTAGGGCGATACCTGGATAATCCTCGTTCTTGCGCGCCGCCGCCTCGATGGCCCGCATCGCCGCGAACGCCACGTGCTCGCGCCAGGGACGCGCCACCACCTGCACCCCCACCGGCAGGCCCGCGCTGCCCTTCTCCGAGCGCCGCGCCGCCTTCTCCGCCGCGTCGCGCGAGCGTTTGCGTGTGGACTCCTCACCGGCGCGGACCTTCGTGACGGGAACGATGCCCGTTGGATAGCCGAGGTAGTTATAGAGCACAACATAGCCGCCGCCGAGGACGAGATCGTTGCTCGCGCCGTGCGGGATCGCCGCCAGACTGTGCGCCGGGCAGATGATCACGTCGAAGGGGCCGCCCTCGTCGCCGTCCAGCGCCGCCGCGAACCGCCGCCGGTAGGCCATCTGGTCCTCTATGAGCTTCCAGTAGTGGTATGTGTCCTTGTGGCCGAAGCTGAGCAGCATGGAGGCGGTGGTGCGCTGGCCAAGCAGGCCGAGGAGTCCGCGCAGGACGGCTAGCGTCATCCCGGACTTCCCCGCGATGGCGGCGAGCCGCGCGATGCGGGGATCCTTCTTCTCGTGCGCGAGGATCGCGCGCAGTCCCTTGCCACCGTCGGCGGTGAAGATACCGAAGAACTGCTCGATCACCCAGCCGACATCCGGCGGCCGCCACTCGACGACCCGCGCGCCCTGCCCCGCGAGCATTCCCGCCGCCTCCACCACGGCGCGGCGCACGGCAGGCGACACGGCGAACGTGCCGTCGTCGGCGTAGTAGGCCACCCGCAGCGCCGCCACGTCCACCGTAGCGGGATCGCCCAGCGGCGCGGGCGGCTCCACGGCGGGATTGCGCCCACCGTTGATGATCTCAATCGCCAGCGCGACATCATCCACCGCGCGACCGATGGCGCCGACCTGGCTGACGATAGCGCGCTCGCCGATGGGCATCGAGAAGCGGCCCGGATCATCGAAGCGCCCCGCCGTCGGCTTCATGCCCACGACGCCACAGTAGGTAGAGGGGGTGCGAATGCTGCCGGCGAGGTCTGTACCCAGGCCGAGCGGGACGCCGCCCGCCGCGACAATCGCCGCCTGACCGCCGCTGCTGCCGCCGGGAGTTCTGCTGACGTCCCACGGATTATTGGTCCGGCCGTAGACGGGGTTATCGGATTCGTTATAGAGGAGCGCCTGGGCGACGTTGGTCTTGCCGAGCACAATGGCCCCGGCGGCGCGCAAGCGCGCGACATACACGTCGTCCGCGTCGGCGCGCGTGTGGGCGCGGGAGGGCATGCCGAAGGTGGAGGGCGTGCCTGCCAGGTCCAGCGACTCCTTGATCGTGACGGGAACGCCGTGGAGCGGCCCGAGCGGCTCTCCGGCGGCGCGGCGGGCGTCGGCGGCTTGCGCTTCGGCGCGGGCCTCGTCATAGCGTTTGACAACGACGGCGTTGATGGCGGGATTCACCTGCTCGATGCGCGCGATGAGCGCCTCGACGGCCTCGACCGATGAGAGGTCGCCCGCCGCGATACGCGCGGCCAGCGCCGTCGCCGAGAGCCGGATCACCGCTTGCGTCTCCGTCGTGTCCATGTGTGGTCGTCCTCACTGCCGCGCGCCCCGCGCGAGGGACTCTGCGCGTTCACGGCCCCCTGAGACCGGGCGAAACGCCTGAATAGGCCGATGGTACAGGAACGGAAGCGTGGCGTCAAGGAGGCGAGCGCGCCGACGGGATGGACGTGCGCGGCAGGCGGGCGTGGATTGGCGGGTACAATAGGGGGTGATAGACACCATCGTGACAGGGGGAGGATGCGACGTGACCACAGCGACGTCATCGCGGCACATCATCGCGCTCGGCGGGTGCGGGCTGGCTCCGGAGCCGCAGAATCTGCTGCTGTATCGCTATATTCTGGGCCACGCGCGCTCCGAGCGACCGTCGGTGCTCTATGTGCCGACGGCCAGCGGGGAGGCGCAGCCCAACATCGTGCAGTTCTACGCCACCTTCACGCAGTTATCCTGCCAGCCGGCCCATCTCTCGCTCTTCACCCTGCCCTCCGCCGATCTGCGCGGGTTCGTGCTCGGCCAGGATGTCGTCTACGTCGGCGGCGGTAACACGAAAAGCATGCTCGCGTTGTGGCGCGAATGGGGGCTGGATAGCATCCTGCGCGAGGCGTGGGAGGGCGGGACAGTGCTGGCGGGGGTGAGCGCGGGGGCGATCTGCTGGTTCCAGGAGGGCATCACGGATTCGGTTCCCGGCCCACTGACACCCCTGAATTGCCTGGGCTACGTGAAGGGAAGTTGCTGCCCACACTACGACAGCGAGCTAGCGCGCCGGCCCACCTACTCGCGCATGGTGGCGGAGGGCCGGCTCTCCGCGGGGTACGCCGCCGACGACCTCGCGGGGCTGCACTTCGTCGGCGACGAGCTTGCCAGCGTCGTGAGTGGGCGCGCGCAGG